>JAOBAU010000226.1 GCA_025463165.1 Acidobacteriota bacterium
CGAAATGCCCGCCCGACGAGAAAGTGTCGACGAGTGGGTCACCTGGTGTCGTGGTGAATCATCGAATCTTTACAGTGTTGATCGAGCGATCCCGAGCACGCTGCGAGGATTGCAGGAACAAGCGACCAGAGCGACTCAAACCATCATGCGTGACCATCCCGACCTTGGCGAGCAGTATGTCGCCATCAGAGCAGACGCCACTGCCGCGCGCCGGCTGATTCAGTAAAATCATCGGCCTGACTACTACTGCGCGAGGCGGCGCAGCGCGCCTTTGTGAGCGGGATCGAAGCGCAGCGTTTCCTGCAGCAACTCCCGCGCGTGCGGGAGATTGCCGCGGCGCGCGTTGATGTCGGCGAGCAGCACCAGCGCATCGGTCGCGTACGGCGTCTCCGTCAGCGCGGTGTCGAGCTCGCGGGTGGCGGTGTCGAAGTCGCCGCGATTCGCAGCAGCGATTCCGAGCATGATGTGCGGACGGACGAGCTTCGTCGTCGCGGGATCGCGTGCGAGTTTCGCCAGCGCATCGAAGCCGCGTGCGTCGCCGAACGATGCGAGCACGAGCGCCGCCCCCTGCCGCACGCGAATGGCGGGATCGTTGGTCAGCGGCGCGAGCGCGTCCGCGGCATCGCGCGCATTCGCGTAGCCGAGCGCTTCGATGGCGCGCGCGCGCAGCACATCGCTGCGATCGTGCAGCAGCGGCACGACGACGGCTGACGTTGATGCGGGAAAGCGCTGGCCGAGCAGCACGGCGATGGCGCCCCGCAGCGTCGGCGCTTCGGTGACGTCGCCGATGACGGCCGTCAGTGCGCCGAGGCTGGAGGCGGAGGTCTTTTCGTCGATGGCATCGGCGAGGCGGACGCGCCGCTCGTTGCGTCGCGCTGCACTCGGCCACCACGTGTCGATCGATTGCGCGAGCGCGTCCGCCGGCTTCTTCGCGTGACAGACGCCGCACGCGTTCGGCACGCCGTGGCGGATCGTGTTCCGCGCGTTCGGCACATCGATCGAATGATCGGCGAACTTGTCGAGCACGCCGCTCAGCACCTTGGGCATGTGACAGTCGGCGCACGTTGCGCGGTCATGATGCGTGTGCGCTTTTCCCGCCGCGACGACGTTCGCGTGACAGCCGCCACATGAAGCGTCGTCGCGCTTCAGCTCATTCGGACCGTGCTGCTCCGCGTGCGGCGCGGTGTGACACGTGAGACACGTCGCACCGCCGGCGCGATAGCAGCGCGACTGCAGCAGCGCCTGATACTCGAACGTCGAGCTCGACGGACGGCCGTCGGCGAAGTACTCGCCGGAGCGGGCGGTGCCATCGGTGATGACCAGCGCCTGATAGCGATCGTCGTAACGCTCGCCGGGACGAAACTGATCGCGGCCGTCGAGGAGCGGAAAGAGCGGATCGTGCGGACCGTGGCAGCGTCCGCAGATCGAGAGCGCCAGCTCTTTGTCGATGTGATCAGGACGGATCATGTCGGACTTCGATTTCGTTTCGGCATGCCGCGCGCCGGGACCGTGACACGCTTCGCAGGCGACGCCGGCGTCGGTCAGTTCCGTCGACCATCGATGCGAAGCGCGGTCGTAACGAACGTCGACGCCGGTCGCGTGGCACTCGATGCACTCCTTGTTCGCGGTGCGCTGAAAGTTCGTCCAGAAGAACGGGTGATCGGGCGTGACCCGTCCCTGCTTCGCCGCGTTGTAGTCGACCCACGCGCCGCCGCCGGTGACGTGAAAATAGATCGGCAACACCTGCCAGCGCCCGTCCGGCATCACCGCGACGTCGTCCTGCATCCGCTTGCCGCCGATGACCCATGAGACCGGATAGTCATGTAGTTGACCTTCCCGTCCGCGCGTCCGCATCACATACGAATCACCGCGGCGCGACATCCACGCTTCGCTCGAGTCGCCGCGGAAGTGCGCGTTGCTGAAGCGTCCGACGACGCTCTTCGCATCGGCCGGCGCGAGCGCACGCGCGTGCCAGTCGTGCGACCAGCGATCGAAGTTTTTCTCGTGACAGTCGCGGCAGCTCGCCGAGCCGGAGTACGCGCCGCGCGACGGCAGCGATTCGAAATCAGAAGATGCCGTTGGAGCGGCGGGAGCAGCAGGTTTCTGCGCTTCGCGATGACACGCGACCAGGAGGAGCGCAGCGGCGAGCAGCCGGCCCCGCATCAGTCGGAATCTTTTACGCGGAAGCGATCGTGACACGCGTTGCACGCCGCGCCGACGCGCGCGAACTGCGCATCAAACGATCTCCCATCACCCTTCTTCGCCGCTTCCGCCAGCTTCGCTGCCTCGACGCGCAACGACTCGGCGGCGGCGCGAAACTCCGGCAGCTTCTGCCATAGCTCGGCCTTCGCGCCGGTCTTCACTTTGTCAGGAGAACTGTCGGCGGGAAAGAACGTGGCCAGTCCGGCGCTGAGATCGCGAATCGAGACGGCGTGCGCGGCGAGCTGCGAGCGATCGCCGATCTGTTTCTTCACCACGAGCGAGGTCGCCGTCATGTGTGCGCCCATCGCCTTCATGACGCTCTGGCGATAGCGAACGACGTCGGCCGGCTTGTCGGCAGCGACGGCCGGCAGTGCGAGGAGGACGAGAAGAAGGAGACGTTTCATGACGTGAAAAGGCCCGCCGTGCATGATCGCACGGCGGGCCGGGAGTCAACGTTGTTACTCGCTCAGGGATGCGAGATGCAGAGCGTGTAGTTACCGCCGCCGCTGTAGGCGTAAATCCGGAAGCGGAACGTGCCCGCGGTACCGGCGTAGGTGATGTTCTCGGTGGCGGTCGAACCTTCCGACGCTGCAACCTGCGACCAGGTCGTACCGCTCAGTTTTTCGAGGTAGAGGTCGAAGTCGGTGCCGGTGCCGGTCAGTTTTCCAACGTGCGAACCCGAGACGCTCGAGACGTAGCCGGATGATGTCGGCGCATACGCCGTCGCGCCGGTGCCGCTCAGCGTGCCGGTGTAGTTGGTGCAGGTCGGCGGGGGAGCGGTGCCGGTGTAGGTCGCGTTCAGCGAGACACCCGAGAAGGCCGCGTAGCCGTTGAGGCTGATGTACCAGTCACCCGCAACCGGGTTCGCAACCGTGACGGTTTCGGCGTTGCCGGAGACGTACGGACGGTAATCCCATACGCTGGACGTCGGCACCGCGCCGCGCTTCACGTACATGTCGGCGTCGCCGGTTCCACCCGACATCGTGATCTTGAGCTGGGTCTGGCTGGCCGGAACGGTGATCTTGTAGTTGGTCCAGCTGCCGGTGGCGCCGGAGATGCCGGTGACGGTGACGTTGTTCGAGAGAACGGTCGTGCTCGGAGGCGTAACGACGCCGCCCGGAGCGCCGACGGCGTCCCACGCCTTCTGAACGCTGTTGTATGCCGCGCCGGCCGTGCCGCCGTAGAGATCGGCCGCTGCCTGCGCTGTGCCGTTGCGTGCCGACTGGAAGTTCGTCGATGACGTGAAGTAAACGGTCAGCGCGCGATACCAGATCTTCGAAGCCATATCGAGCGACGTCGACGAGGTGGCGCTGAGCGCCGGGACGACGACGGTCGTCTTCGAGCGCGGATGCGTGCCGCCCATGACCATCAGGTAATACGCGAGGTTGGCGATACCGGAGTTGCCGTGGACGCCGCCGTTGTCGGCCGTGCCGGTGATCTTCTCCGGGTAGTAATCCTTCGAGTAACCGTCGGCGGTCGGGTTGTTCATGTAGCGGAGCGCGTCGCCCGCGGTGGCCGGCGTGGTGATGTCTTCGCCGACTTTCCAGGTGTTCGCATTCGGCGTGCCGGCGTTGAGCGAATACGCTTCGCAGGAGTTGCCGAGGATGTCGGAGGTCGCTTCGTTGAGCGCGCCCGATTCATTCGAGTAGGTCAGGCCGGCGGTGCGCTCGGTGACGGCGTGCGTCAGCTCGTGCGCGTCGACGTCGAGTGCCTTCGAGAGCGCCGTGAACTGCGAGCCGTCGCCGTCGCCGTACACCATCTGCGTGCCGTTCCAGAACGCGTTGTTGTACGAGGTCGAGTAGTGCGCCGACGATTTGATCGTGGCGCCGGCGTTGTCGTACGAGTCGCGGCCGTGCACGTTCTTGTAGTAGTCGTAGACGTTGCCGGCGTAGTTGTGCGCCGCGTCGATCGCCGCGTCACCGATGTTCGCGCTCGTCTCGGTGCGCTTCTGCGTACCGGGAAGTGCCGTGCCGTTGTTCGCCGAGTACGTGATGCGGTTCTTCGCATACTTGTACTCCGGCGCCACGAGGACGAGATCGCCGCTCATCGCGTCAGCGTAGATGCGGTCGATCTGCGGTCCGCGCGCGTCGACATACTCGACACGCGTCGTCCACGCGAGGAAGAGCGCGCTCTTCTCGTTGACGACGTAGGTGAGAGTCGGCGACTCGATGAAGCGGCCGTTCATGATGCCGTTCTGCTTCGCCGCCTTGTCGGTGGCGAGCACTGCATCGACCTTCGGGTTGCGGCCCGGATCGTCATCAGCCGAGATGATGCGGCCGTTCATTCCGATCACGTTGCCGGAGGCATCCGTGTGGACGATGTACTCGGCGCCGATGACCGGCAGCCCGTGCAGCGTCTCCTGGAACTTCGTATGGGTCTGGCCCTTCGCATCTTTGAGCGAGCTCTTCGTGTCGAAGTCTTCAACGCCGTTCAGTTTGAGAAGCTGCTTCTGCGACTTCAGGAAGTCTTTCGCGGCCTTGTCGCTGTTGCCGGTCAGCTTGCCGAGATCGCCCGTCACGAAGCTCGGGGTTCCCTTGTGGTCCGTTTCTTTGACGCTGAACTTGCTTTCGGAGGCGGGGTTCTTCGCAAATGCGACCGTGGCCGTGAGGAGGAGCGTGGCAGTTAGCAGTCTCTTCATGAACGCCTTTTCCTTTTGTGTGTCAGTTAGTAAATCAGCCCGTAGGCAGGACGACACAAAGGCACGGCGTGAGCCAACTATGCAACTTACTGAGAACAAACAATTTAACTAAAACCGGCCATTCGCGTGGCCTGAAAACTGATCCAGATCATGTGAAAAATCTGTAAACGGCGGATCAATTACCTACCCGCGTGTTCACTCGCGGACCCTCCCGATCGCCGCTTCCGCCATTTTGTGGCCGCGTCGTGTTCGCCCCATCGGTCCAGGCTGTCGGCCGCGAAGCGAATCGTGTCGGAATCGGGCTTCGCGGCGAGCATTCGCTCGAGAGTTGCGAATGCGGCGGCGCGATCGCCGCGCATGATCCGCATCAGCGCGAGGTCGGCATACGTCTGCACTTCGTGCGGCGCGCTCGCGATCTCCAGCTCCATCTCGCGCTCGGCGTCGGGAAGATGGCCAAGGTGTGCGAGCGCGTCGCCGGCGACGTAGTGGAAACCGCGCGGGAGTGATTCGCCGGTGCGGCGGCGGGCGTCGTCGGCATCACGCAGGAGCGACACGGTGCGCGCATAGTCACGCTCGTTCGCCGCGATGCGCGCGGAGAGAAAGAGCGCGTGCCCACGTTCGTTCGGGAAACGTTCGGCCTCCGCCTCTTCACGTTTCGCGCGCGCATCGTCGTGACGCGCGAGCGCGATCTCACCAAGCAGCAGATGTGCGGCCGCCGGTTCATTCTCGATTGCCGCCGCGGCATGCGCGGCCGCTTCATCGAGCTTCCCGGCGTCGAGCAGCGACGCGGCGGCACTCAGCGCGAACTCCCCGGCGAGACGCGGCGTCACGCGAATTCCGTCTTCATAGATCGTCGCTGCGCGCAGGTGATCGCCGGCGTCGTCGTATGCGGAGGCGAGTTGATCGCGCACGTCGCTCCAGTGCGGATTCGCGGCGAGCAGCGTTTCCATCCGCGCGATCGCTTCACGCTCTCTCCCCTGCCGGCGCAACTCGGCGATCTCTTTCAGCCGTGCGAAATCGGCGACGCATTCGCGCGTGTCGCGAACGGAGCCTTCGTCCGCGCCGGCGCTGACGTAGCCGAGTGCGGCGAGCTTCTTCGCTTCTTCCGGCGCGATCGCTTCCGGCTTAGCGAACGCGCCGCCGATCGTGGCGATCGTCTCGCGTGCGCCCGCGAGCGCCCGCCGCTCGTGCGCGATCACATTGTTCTTCTCCGCGCGATCGCGTGCGAGATCGAAGACCTCCGAATGCATCCCGTCGATGACGTGACGTCCGCGATCGACGATCGAGCGCAGCTCGCTGCAGCCGAGATGGATGCGCGCGTAGAGCGACTCCGAGTAGATCGGATGCGGTGCGCGCGCGCCGAGGAGCGATGTGCCGCGTGATGGTGGCGGAGCTATGTTTGCGGCGGCGAGGATCGTCGGCATCACGTCGATGAGTTGCGCCGGCGCGTCGTCGATCCGTTTTTCGCGCGCGTGCGGCGTCTTCACGATCAGCGGAACCTGCAGCGCTTCGCGATAGAGAAGGATGCCGTGCTCCTGCTCGCCGTGATCCATCAGCCCTTCGCCGTGATCCGACACGAGGACGATCAGCGCACGATCGTAGATGCCGCGCCTGCGGAGGAAATCGAGGAAACGGCCGGTGATGGCGTCGGCGCGCGTGACGTCAGCGTCGTACGTCGGGGTGTATGGCGTGTGCGGCTCGTACAAGTGGAGGAAGTAGAAGAACGGTTGCGTGTCGTGCGATGCGATCCACTCTTCGGCGATCTTCTCGGTGACGTCGCCGCGACGTTGCAACGCGCCACTCGGCGCTCCGTCGACGATGCCGATGGCGTCATCGTAATCGTCGAAACCGGACGCGGCGCCGCTCTCGCGGCGCAATACGTATGCGGAGACGGCGGCGCCGGTGCGATAGCCGTGCTGTTTCAACAGCGACGCGATCGTCGGATGCGCGGTGGCGTCGAAACGATAGCCGCCGTTGTCGCGGACGCCATGCTCCGGCGGCAGCGCGCCGGTGAAGATCGAGAGATGCGACGGCAGCGTCAGCGGCGAGTGCGACCAGGCGTTGCGAAAGTCGAGCGAATCGCGGCGGAGGGCGGTGATGTTCGGCGTGCGCGCGGGATCGAGGTGGTCGGCGCGCAGCGTGTCGATCGAGATCAGGATGATCGGCGGATGCGCTTCGCGGCGCGCGCAAGCCGCCAGAACGAGGACTAGTAAAAGGAAGAGACGCGCCTGCCGCACAGACCGCGATGGTAGCGCGCAATCACGCGGCCCGGCAGAATCGGAAGCGAGGCGAAGGCTCGGCCACGTACGCAGCCGGCCGTGCCGGCCCGGCGTGACCTCTGGCATGGTTCATTCGTAACAAGCGATCGATGGCTAACAAACTGATGCGCGATCCCGAGCTCGAGCAACTCGTCCAGCAGCTGAACCGGAGCGGCGCGCCGGCCGCTGCCGCCGATGACGATCCGGCTGATGCCGGCGCTCTGCAATTTCCGCCCGCGACGCTCGGCGAAGGGAACCCGTTCGAGCGGCTGCTGATCGAGATGGCGCAGCGAGGCGCGAGCGATCTGCTCGTCGTCGCCGGGATGCCGCCGGTGCTGCGCATCAGCGGACGGCTGACGCGAAGCGACGGCGACGTGCTCGATGGCGACGACGTCAACTCGCTGCTCTCCACTCTGCTGACCTCGGCGCTGCGCGAGCGCATTGAGACGCATGGCTCCGCTGATTTTTCGCTTCGCCTCGCGCATGCGGCGAGCGACGACCGGCGCGCGTGGCGTTTCCGTGTGAACGTGCATCGCCAGCGCGGCACGTACGCGGCGGCGGTGCGCGCGCTGCCATCCGAAGTACCGAATCTCGCGCAGCTGAATTTGCCGCCGGCGCTCGGCGAGCTGGTGAAGCCGACGCGCGGTCTCGTCCTCGTGTGTGGTCCGACCGGTTCGGGCAAATCGACGACGCTGGCGGCGCTGGTCGGCGAGATCAATCGCAGCGAAGCGCGCCACATCATCTCCATCGAAGATCCGATCGAGTACGAGCATCGCAACGCGCAGTCGATCATCGAGCAGATCGAGATCGGCCGCGACGCGCCGTCGTTCCCGGCCGCGCTGCGCGCCGCGTTGCGGCAGGATCCCGACGTGATCGTGGTGGGCGAGATGCGCGACCTCGAGACGGTCGCCACCGCGCTTACGGCCGCGGAGACCGGACATCTCATTCTCGCGACGCTGCACACGAGCGACACCGCCAGCGCGATTCAGCGCGTCGTCGACGTCTTCCCGCCCGGCCAGCAGACGCAGATCCGCCAGCAGCTCGCGCTCAGTCTCAACGCCATCGTCGTGCAGCAACTCGTCCCGCGCTCGGACGGCGGCGGCCGCGCCGTCGCGGTGGAAGTGCTGCTCGCCAATCACGCGGTGCGCAATCACATCCGCAACGAGAAACTGCAGAACCTCATCACCGAGATCACGGTCGGCAAGCGCTCCGGGATGATCTCGCTCGAAGACTCACTGCTGCGGCTCGTGCAGCAGGGAGCGATCACGCTCGATGACGCGCGCGTGCGCACGTCGCGTCCGGACGAGCTGGAGAGTTTGATGCGGACGCGGTGAACGCCTATGGAGTCGCGCGCGGTTTGAACGTAAGACGAACGTCGGCGCGTCCCGCGGTCAGCGCCACTTCAACCGGCGCCGCGGCGTTCGCGAGTCCGAGCACGATCGCATCGCGCTCCTCCGGCGTCTGGTAAGGCCAGATTCCGTACATCCCGGCAGGAAGAAGCCGCAGCGTGACCTCGCCGGCGACGTCGGTGCGAAACGAGCCGGCGGTGCGCTGCAGACCGGCGGCGACCGCGGGCGGCACGACCACGCCGTTGTACTTCAGCAGCAGCGCGATGTTCGCCGCCGCTTCGCCGGTCGTGGTGCGCGCCAGGACATTCATCGCGGCAACCGGCGGCGGCACGACGATGCGGCGCGGTTGTTCGTCGTACGTCACTTCGACCACCGCGAACGAACCAGACGGCGGCAAGATCCAGATTTGTTTGTGAGACCCGCGGCGAATCGGGAGCTTCAACTCGCCGAGCGCGTTCGTCCGCTCCAGCGTGTCGTATTCGGTGCCGCCGTTCACGAGATCGGCGAGCACGATGGCATCGGCCATCGGATTGCCCACCGCGTCGACAATCACGAGATCGGTCGTATCCTGACGCTCCATCCGAATGACGATGTCGCGCACTTTGTCGGTGTTGCCGAGCGTTACGCGAATGCCGCGACTGGCGACATAGCCGTTCGCCCAAACCGTGAATGCATGTTCTCCGATCATGCCCGCGAGCTCGAAGTCGCCGCGGCCATCGGTGGTGACGGTGCGTGAGAACGACATCCCGTCGCCGATTGATTCGATCTGCACATTCGCATCGGCGATTCCCTCTCCGTTCGCTGCATCGACGACATGACCGACGACGCGAATATCGGGAACGTCGAGCTGCCATTCCGCGGTGCCGATGTCTTCCAGTTCGCGAAGCGTTCGAAATGGCGCCGGGAGCGTCGGATGCTCGATCTCGATGAGAAACGTTCCGTGCTCCCACGCCGACGCGCGGAACTCGCCTGCGGCGTCCGCGATCAGCTCGCCTTTCACGCCGCTCTCCTTTGACGCGACGACATGCGCCGATGGTAATGACGCGGTTCCGTGACGAACCCGTCCGCTGATCTCTGTCGATGAGATCGTCAACGTGCTGACGACTTCCGGCAGGTCGTCGACATGAACGTTGACGAGCTTCTGTTCGAGCGGTCCGGTCCCGCGAGCTTCAATGATGTAATCGCCGGGATCGACGCGCGTGAAGGTCGCGCGCGGAGCTGCCTCTTTCTCTTCGATGCGCTCGCGTTTGCGTCCGCGAAGGCGCGACAGCGTCACCTTCGCGCGGTCGACACCGATTAGTTCGACGTTGAGCGTGCTGCCGTGATGAAGATCGATCGGCAGCACGATTGTGTCGCCGTCGGCGCGTGCGAGATCGACGAAATGCGTCGCATATGCCGGATGCGTGGTGACGATTCGCCACGGCGGAGGTGTAGTGATCAGCAGCTCGAAAGTTCCGTCGACGCCGGTCGTGCTCTTCGCCTTCCCGTCTTCCGATGCGACCGACGCCGCCGCGACCGGCCACCGCGTTGCCGCATCGGCGACGCGACCACGCACGAGCAGCGCCGGCTCGAGATGCAATTCGCCGAGGTCGGTGATTTTCTCTGCAACCCTGATCGGTGCGCGGCGCAATGGCCGAACGTGCGGTGCATCGAGAAGCAGCGTGTAGGTCGCCGGCGCGACCGACACCGTGATCGCGCGCGGCTTCGGTGAAAACGGCACGCTCCAGCGCCACGTTGCCGATCCATCGACGGTGCTGAGCGTGACGATAATCGGCTCGCGCACACCGCGCGGCGCCACCGGCACGAACGTAAGAGTTCCATTCGCGCCGGCAAGGTCGATGGACGTGCCGACGTTACGCGTTACGACGAATCGATCGCCCGCCGTGCTGCGCCAAAGCGCCATGCGCGTTGTCACCGGAACCGTAACGACGGAGGCAGCGGTTTCCTGACAGTGATTCGTTTCATCAACGACTGAAGCATCGCTGACGCAGAGGGAGCCCGCCCACGGTTCCGACGGAGCAGTGGAGGCGCTCAGTGCGAGAAAGAGGAGGATGGCGTACACGGATGTCAGAGTGTTTCTTTCGACAACAGCCCGTCATCCTGAGGCGCGCAGACGCCGAAGGATCTCAAGTCTCGCGGCCGTCCCTTCATTTTGAGATCCTTCGCTAACGCTCGGGATGACGGCGTAATCGACGAGGGATTCCATGAGCCGCTCACCGAGTACACTGCGGCACCTGCGCCTCGCGACGGCAACTAATCAATGCATCCGCCCGTGCGAAATGTCAACGAAACGACTCTCATGCGTAACTTGCGTCCTCTCCTCCTGATCGTCGCCATCGCGGCGGCAGCGAACTTTGCCTACTTTCACTACAGCAACGGCGACTTTTTCTATCCCGACTCCTTCACGTATCTCTCACCCGCGAAGAGTCTGTTGCATGGCATCGGGTTCGTCACTGACGGCAAGCCGGAGACGATGCGCACTCCGGTTTATCCGCTGCTGCTTGCGCTGCTCGGGCTTCGCGTCGTCGCCACGATCGTGTTGCAGCATCTGCTGAACGTCGCACTTGCGGTGGCGGTGTGGTGGGTGGTGCGGCGGCGCGGGGGATCGGCGTGGCTCGCGTTCGGTGCGGCGATGTTGTTCGCGCTCGACGTTCCGACGCTGCACTACTCCAACAAAATCCTCACCGAGACCCTCTTTGCGGCGCTGCTCTTCTTCATCTTTCTTTTCACACTTCGCGCGACGTCGCGACGTGCGCTCGTCATCGATGGACTGCTGATCGGCGCGCTGGTGCTCGTCCGTCCGGTGGCGATCGCGTACGTGATCGTCGTCGCCATCTTCTTCGCAATCACGCGCGTTCGCGGCATCGTGTGGTTCGTCATCGCGGCGCTGGTCCTGCCGCTCGGATGGGCGGCGCGGAACTGGCGCGAGACCGGCGTCTTTACCGTCTCGTCGATCGCCGGGACGAACATGCTGGAGTATCGCGCGGCCGGCGCGCTGGCGATGGAGACCGACTACGACTTCGCGCCCGCTCTCGCCGACTCGCAGCGCGAACTGCTCGAGCTCGCCGAACCGGAGCTGACCGACGGCATGTCGCACGCGCAGCAATCGGTCGTCTACAGCCGCATCGGCCGCAAGGTCCTGCGCGAACATCCGCGCGGCACGTTCCTGCTGACGATCCGCGGACTGCTCGTCAACGCGGTCGACAGCGACTGGGACGCGATCATGGTCGTCAGCAGCGTCCCCTCATCAATCATCCAGCTCGCCCTAGACGCCTTCACCGCGATCTCATTCGCCGCCGCGCTCCTCGGCCTCCTCGCGCTGTGGCATCGCGACCGCCCGCTGGCGCTGCTCATCGCGCTCACCGTCGCCTACTTCCTCTTCATCGCCGCCGGCGGCGAAGCGGAAGCGCGTTTTCGCGTGCCGGTCGCGCCGATGCTCGCCATCGCCGCGGCGCACGGCTTTGCTAAGGCGCGATCGATTCCATCTCGATAAAGCGTCCGCCTTCGACTTTGAAGACGGCCAGCGGCTTGCGCGCGTTGCCGTCCGGTCCGATGGTGATGCGGCCCGACGCGCCCGAGTAATCCTTCGTCGCGGCAATCGCGTTGCGCACGGCGAGGCGATTGGTTCCTGCTTTCGCGATCGCATCGCACGCGATCGTCGCCGCGTCATATGCCTCCGCGTTCGCGGCGTCCGGCTCGGTGCCGTAGCGCTTGCGGAAACCGTCGACGAAGCGCGGCGATCCGGAGCGCATCCCGCTCGCGAACCAGCAGCCTTCGAGCGCGCCGCCGCCGATCTCGAGGAGCTTCGGCGAATCCCAGCCGCTGCCGCCGACGAGTGGAATGGTGATGCCGAGGTCGCGGGACTGGGAGGCGATTTGCGCGACGTCGCCGTAGTAGCCGGGAACGAACAGCGCGTCGGGCTCCGCCGTTTTCGCGGCGGTGAGCTGTGCGCGGAAGTCGCTGTCGCCTTCGACGTAATCGAGCGAGGCCACGATCGTTCCGCCGCCGCGCACGAACTCGCGTGTGAACGTCTCCGCCATGCCGACCGCGTAATCGTTTTTCGTATCGCGCAGAATCGCGACGCGCTTTGCGCGGAGACGCTCGAGCGTCAGTCGCGCGACCGCCACCGCTTCGTTGTCATCGGTCGCGCAGACGCGGAACGTGAAGCGCTTGCCAACCGTCAGTGACGGACCGCTGGCGGTCGGCGAGATCATCGCGATCTGTGCGCGCTCGCAGATCGGCGACACCGCCAGCGAACGGCCGGTCGTATCGCAGCCGACGATCGCGGCGACGTCATCGGAGTGAATGAGCCGTTCGGCGGCGAGCGCCGACTCCTCCGGTTTTCCCTGATCGTCGAGCGCGATCAGGTCAATGTGTTTCGCGCGGCGTCGCGCGTTGTGCTCGTCGACGGCCATCTGCGCGCCGCGGCGAATGGCGTCGCCCCACGCCGCGGTCGGACCGCTCGCGCCGGTGATCAGCCCGAGCCGCAGCGAAGGAGCGGGCGGCGGTGCGGCACGATTGCACGCGGCGGCGATGAGGATGAGAGCGATGGCGAGGCGGCGCATTGACGAGAAGTAGACAACGGCTGCGACGCGCGTTACAACACGCAATCATTCGGAACCTCGCGCTACTCCTGATCACAACCGCGCTGTTCGCCGGCTGCGCGAAACACGAGCCGGCAGCTCCGCCGCGTCCGCCGCGCGTCATCTTCCTCGGGCTCGACGGCGCTGACTGGCAACTCCTCGATCGCTACGCCGCGGACGGCACGATGCCGAACCTCGCGCGGCTCATCGCCGGCGGCGACAAGCGCGTGTTGCGCACGCAGCATCCGCCGCTCTCGCCGCTGGTCTGGACGACGATGATGACCGGCGTCTCGCCGCTCGAACATCGCATCCTCGACTTCACCCGCTTCAATCCGACGACGCACGTTCGCGAACCGATCACCAGCGACGAGCGCGCGGTGCCGGCCATCTGGAACATGGCCACGCTCGACGGTAAACATATTGACGTGTTCGGTTTGTGGGCGACGTATCCGGCAGAACCGATCAACGGCACGCTCGTCTCCGATCGGCTCTTCTCCTATCAGTTCGATGAAGCGACGCCGCCGGCCGGCGCTGTCTCACCTGCCGGCGACGAAGCGTGGGCGCGCGACGTTGCGAGCGCGGTGGCGCGCGAGACCGGCTTCGAGGCGCTGCAGAGTTACGTACCGTCGCTGACGCGCGGCGAGTACGACGCACTCGCCGCGAATGCGAATCCGTTTGCGCATCCGATCACCGCGCTGCGGCGGATCATCATCGAGACCGAAGTGATGCACCGGCTCGCGAAAGAACGGATCGCGCGCGACAAGCCGGAGCTCGCGATCGTCTATCTGCAGGGTACCGACGCGATCGGCCATCTCTTCGCGCCATTCGTTCCGCCGAAACTCGCCGCGGTCTCGCAAGCCGACTACGAGCGCTACAACGACGTGCCTCGACGCTACTTCGCACGCATCGACAAGATCGTCGCCGACTACGCGTTACTCGCGCAGATGAACGGAGCGAAGCTCGTCATCGCATCGGATCACGGTTTCGTCTGGGGCGAAGGACGCTCGCCGGTCTCGAGCAGCGCCGTCGCCACGGCGGCGAAATGGCATCGCGACGACGGCATCTTTCTGCACTGGCCAGGACGCTACGGCCGCCAAGTCTCGCGCGTCGATGAGATCTGCGGCGTCCTCCTCGACCTCGCCGGCATGCCGCGCGACGTCGCGTCGTATCGCCGCCGCTTTCAGGCGCGCAAATCGGCGATTCCCGCCGCGGCCGCGAGCGACGAGCTGGCGAAATTGAAATCGCTCGGCTACCTCGGCGGCAGCGAGCCGTCGCACGGCAGCGGCACGCGCACCGCCGGCTCATTCAACAACGAAGGGCTGCTGCTGCGCGAACGTCGCGATGACGCGAAAGCGCGCGCCGCATTCGAACAAGCGCTGGCCGTCGATCCGAACAACGCCTCGGCGATGTGGAACCTCAGCGATCTGCTGCGCAAAACGAAACGTGACGACGCGCGCTCCGCGCGGCTCCTTGACCGCGCCCTCGCCATCGATCCGAGCGAACCGCACTGGCTGCTCGTGCGCGGACGTTACGCGCTCGAACGTCACGACTGCCGCGCCGCACTCGATGACTTTCGCCACGCCGAGCGATTCGCGCCGAACGACGCGCTGCTCTTCGCGTCGATCGGCGCCGCGGAGCTCTGTCTCGGAAACGACGCCGCCGCACGCGCCGCATTCGATCGCTCGCTGCAGCTCGATCCCGATCAGCCGCTGCCGCGCCGCTGAGTTCGATACACTAACGGCAATCGGTTCAACATTCAGGAGGGTCCCATGGTCCAGCTCCGGCGATCCCTGTTTTTCGTTTGTCTCATTCTGCTCATCACGATTCCGCTTTCCGCGCAGAGCACTACCGGCAGCCTCAGTGGCCGTGCCACCGGCAGCGACGGCACGGCATTGCCGGGGGTCACCGTCGAAGCGACGAGCAAATCGATGCAGGGCGTGCGCACCGTCGTCACCGACAGCGACGGCTTCTATCGATTGATCAATCTGCCGCCCGGCGATTACCGCATCACCTTCACGCTGGCGGGATTCCGTTCCGCGGCGAAACTCGCACTGGTGGCACTCGGCGGACAGGCCAACGCCGATGCGGTGCTTTCCGCGGCGGTCAGCGAAGAGATCACGATCACCGCTGACGCGCCGGTGCTCGATACGACGTCGTCATCGCTCGGCACGAACCTCAACAAGCGCGCCATCGAGACGTTGCCGACCGCCCGCAACTACGCGTCGATCGTGCAGGTCGCGCCGGGCGTTTCGTCGGATGCGAATGTGAGCAACGGCTCGCAGAGCTCAGTCACGGTTTACGGTTCGTCGGGCGCGGAGAACGCGTACTTCATCGACGGCGTCAACACCACGAACATGGAGTACGGCTTCCAGGGAAAGGAGCTGAACTTCGAGTTCATCAGTGAAGTCGACGTGAAGACCGGCGGCTACGAAGCGGAATTCGGCCGCTCCACCGGCGGCATCATCAACGTCATCACGAAGTCGGGCGGCAACGATTTTCACGGCGATGCGTTCGGCTACTACGACAACGACGGGCTGCAGACGAACGCGAAGAGCGTCGTCTCCGACAACGGCACGCCGGGCGGCTTCACGCGCAAAGACTTCGGCCTCGACGCCGGCGGCTATCTGATGCGCGACAAGCTCTGGTTCTTCGCCGCCTACGACGGCGTGCGCAACTCGGCGAACATCGGGTTGCCGGGCGGACCGCGCGCCGGTCAATTCGTCACCAGCGAAAGCCGCCGCAATCTCGGCTCGGCCAAGCTGACCTGGAACGTCGGCCCGAGCCAGTCGCTCGTCGCCACCTTTCTGCAGGACCCGCGCGTCGATACCGGCGCGATCATCGACGGCTCGCACTCCATCAACGGGAACGAATCGACGTACCTCGGCCGCCAGGATTTCGGCGGACGCGACATCGGCCTGAGCTACGACGCGGCAGTGAGCTCGAGCTGGCTCATCACCGCGAAGGCTTCACGCCATCGCGAAGAGAACTCGGTCGGACCGTCGTCCGACGCCGGCAACGCCATTCAGTACCGCGACAACGACAACGAGTTCTTCCAGACCGGCGGCTTCGGGCTGATCCAGACCAAAAGCTTCCAGCGGAAGTTCTACGGCGGCTCGGTCACCGGTCTCCTGCGCGCGCATGAAATGAAAGTGGGAATCGAGTTCGAAGATGAAGGCGCCGAGGTCGTGAAGCGGATGTCGGGTGGTCAACAGGTTGACGTATTCAGCAACAGCGTCAATCCGGCCAAACCGATCTACCGCCACTTCTACTGGACGACGCAGGATGCGACGATCGGCAACGCGCCGACCTCCGCGCTGCAGGCGTCGCCGCGCCACAAGAACACGACCGCGTATCTGCAGGATCGCTGGTCGATCGGGCGCGACCTCGTCATCAACTACGGCGTGCGCTGGGATCGCCAGCAGATCATCGACGCCGGCGGCGTGACGCAGATCGACATGAAGAAGGATTTCGCGCCGCGCCTCGGCATCACGTGGGATCCGAAAGGCGACCATCGCTCGAAAGTCTTCGGCTCGTACGGCCGCTTCTACGAGCAGATCCCGATGGATCTCGTCATCCGCTCGTTCTCGTACGAGCGCCAGCCGCGCATCATCAATTACAGCCCGACCTCGACGACGCCCGATGCGGCCGCCGAGTCCGACTTCGATACGAAGTCGGCGATTCTCGGCGGCTTCACCGAGCCGTCCGATCCCAACCTCCGCAACCAGTACCTGACCGAATACATCATCGGCGGCGAGCGCGAAGTGCGGCCGAATCTCGCGCTCGGCATCAAAGGCATCTACCGCAGCTACGGCGAGGTGATCGAAGACTTTCTCTGCGCCGACGACGGCACGTACTGCATCGGCAACCCCGGCCGCGGCATCATGAAAACCGCGTTCACGCTCGACTACTCGACGCAGCTCGCGGTGCCGAAACCGAAGCGGACGTACAAAGGCGTGCAGCTCGACGCGACCAAACGCTACTCCGACCACTGGCAGGCCATCGCGTCGTACAT
>JAOBAU010000236.1 GCA_025463165.1 Acidobacteriota bacterium
TGAGCAGCGTCTCGATGCGAATGCGCACGCGCTCGCGATTGCGGCGGTCGAGCTCACCCGATTTTTTCAGGTACGCGAAGTGCGTTTCGATCGCGGCGTCGAGCTCTTCGATTCCCTGAGCCTTCGACGCAACCGTTTTGACGATCGGCGGAATCCAGTCGCCGTGCTCCTCGACGAGCGACATCATCATCGTTACTTCGGTCACCGTCTTGTCGGCGCCGGGACGATCGGCTTTGTTGACCACGAAGACGTCGCCGATCTCCATGATCCCGGCTTTGATCGCCTGAATGTCATCGCCCATTCCGGGGACGAGCACGACCATGTTCGTCTGCACGGTGCGAATCACTTCGACCTCATCCTGTCCGACGCCGACCGTCTCGACGATGACGAGATCGAAACCGGCGGCGTCGAGGAGATCGACGACGTCGTTGGTCGCTTTCGCGAGCCCGCCGAGGAAACCGCGGGTGGCCATCGAGCGAATGAAGACGCCGCGATCAGTGTAGAGATCGGACATCCGAATGCGGTCGCCCAGGATCGCGCCGCCGGTGAACGGCGACGTCGGATCGACGGCGATGATCGCGACGCGCTTGTGCTGTTTCCGGTAGTACTTCGTCATCGACGCGACGAGCGTCGATTTCCCCGCGCCCGGCGAGCCGGTAACGCCGAGGATGCGCGCGCGGCCGGTCGCCGGATAGAGCGATGCGAGCAGCCGGTCGATCTGCGAATCGTCGCGCTCGATCATCGTGATCGCGCGCGCCAGAGCGCGGTAACGTCCAGCCAGAATCGCGTCCGCGAGTGACTGCAGATCGCTCATCGCTACGCCAGCAGGCTGCGCGCGATCACCATCCGCTGGATCTCGCTCGTCCCTTCTCCGATCGTGCAGAGCTTCACGTCGCGATAGAACTTCTCGGCCGGAAAGTCTTTGATGAAGCCGTAGCCGCCGAAGATCTGCACGCCCTTTTCCGTCGCGCGGACCGCGACTTCGGACGCGTAGAGTTTCGCCATCGCCGAGAACTGCGTGACGCGCTCCCCGGAGTCTTTCATCGCCGCGGCGCGGTAACAGAGCAGACGCGACGCGTCGATCTCCGTTGCCATGTCGGCGAGCATGAACTGGATCGCCTGGAAGTCGGAGATCGGCTGGCCGAATGCGGTACGCGTCTTCGAGTAATCGCGCGCCGCTTCAAATGCGCCGCGCGCAATGCCGACGGAAAGCGCGCCGATGGAGATGCGTCCGCCGTCGAGGATCTTCATCGCATCGATGAAGCCGTAACCGATCCTGCCGAGGATCGCCGACTCGGGAACGCGGCAGTCTTCCATCACCAGTTCGGCGGTGTCGGAGACGCGCATGCCCAGTTTGTTCTCTTTCTTGCCGGGACGAATGCCTTTGCGATCCATCTCGACCGCGAACGCTGTGATGCCGTGTTTCTGATCGCTGCGATCGGTGACCGCGAGCACGACGGAAATGTCGGCGTAGGTCGCATTGGTGATGAAATTCTTGGTGCCGTTGAGCACCCATTCGTTGCCGTCTTTGACGGCGACGGTGCGCATGCCGGACGCGTCGCTGCCGGAGCCGGGCTCGGTCAGTCCCCACGCGGCGATCCACTCGCCGCTGGTGAGCTTCGGCAGCCAGCGCTGGCGCTGTTCGTCGTTGCCGCCGAGATAAATATGACCGGTGCCGAGGGAGTTGTGGGCGGCGACGCTGAGCGCGAAACCGCTGTCGACGACGGCGAGCTCTTCGATGATGTTGGAGTAGTCGACATACGAGAGCGCCGCGCCGCCGTACTGCTCGGAGATCGTGACGCCGAGCATGCCGAGCTCGCCTGCTTTCTTGAACACTTCAACGGGGAAGTGCTGCGCCTCGTCCCACTCCATGACGTGCGGCTTGAGCTCGCTTTCGGCGAACTCACGGACCATCTGCTTGATCTGCGACTGCTCGTCGCTTAGACGAAAATCCATCGTCCCACCTCGGTTTTCGGATTGCCTCCGCGATTCGGCCGCCCGGGAACACGCGAGCGCGTCTCCGACACCGCAGCTACGTCAGGCCAGGGGCGGCATTGTAGCGCAGAGGAGAATGCCGCTCGGATGGAAGCGGTTTTGTTACGATGAGCGAGCAGATGAGAGAGGAAAAGAACGAGCATCCCGCCACACCTGATGATTCGTTGCCACCCGTCGATCTCTCGCAGCTTCGTGAGCGCCTGAAACTCACGCCGGCAGAACGCCTCCGCGTTGCCGCCGAGAGCGCGAACAATCTTCGTGACTTTCTCAGAAGCGTGCGACTGCGAAAATGAGCTCGTTCAATCCGACGCAAATACTCAAGACCCTCAATCGTCACGACGTTCACTACGTCGTGATCGGAGGAATCGCCGCCTCGATCCACGGATCAAGCGCCGATACATACGATCTCGACGTCTGCTACGACCGTTCGAAGGAAAACCTGAAACGGCTCGCCGCGGCACTGGGTGAAATGAAGGCGCGGCTGCGCGGTTTCCCGGCAGAGCTGCCGTTCGTGCTCGATGAACAGACACTACGAAACGGCGACACGTTCACCTTCATCACTGCTTTCGGCGATTTTGACTGCCTTGCCATCCCACAGGGAAGTGGCGGTTACCGGGAGCTGCTCGAGCACTCGAAGATTGCAGACTTCCACGGCGACGTGATCCGCGTCTCGTCAATCGACGATCTCATTCGGATGAAACGCGCCGCAGGGCGCCCGAAAGATGTCGTCGCCGTTGATCTTCTTGAAGCGATCCGGCAACTGGAATCGTAACTTTCGGCGAGAATGACGGCAATGAGACCGGCCATCCTCCTCCTCGTCCTCGCTACGCTTCTTCCCTCGATCGCCGCGGCGCGGCCCGCCACGCCTCCCGTTCCGCGCACCGGCTTCCGCGCGGAGTTCCTGCAGAACCTCGACGAGCTCGAGACCAAGTACATCGCGCTCGCGAACGCGATGCCGCAGGCTCGCTACGGCTGGCGTCCGTCGGAAGGCGTTCGTTCCGTGAGCGAGGTCTACATGCACATCGCCAGCAGCAACTACTATCTCGCCACCTTTCTCGGCGTGAAGCCGCCGGCCGATTCCGACTGGATCACGGAGAAGGTCACCGACAAAGAGAAGGTCATCGCCGCGATCCGAAAATCATTCGCCGATCTGCGGACGGTCGCGCTGTCGAAGACCGACGCCGAGCTCGATACGAAAATTCAGATGTTCGGCAATGACACCACCGAACGCGCCGCCTTCGTCACCATCCTCAACCACCTGCACGAACACCTCGGCCAGTCCGTCGCGTACGCGCGGATGAACGGCGTCGTCCCGCCGTGGAGCCGCAACGATCAGTAACGGCGGTAGTCGGTGGCGTAATCGGGAATCGGAATGCCGTTCGTCAGCCGCTCGTCGGAAATCGGCGACTGCGCGACAAGCCGCAGCGGAATGACGCCGGCCCAGATCGGCAGCGCGTAGTCCTCTTCGTCATCGCCCGGACCTCCGCTGCGAACCTTCGCCGACGCTTCATCGATCGGCAGCGACAACACGATCGTCTGCCGGAGTTCCTGTTCGTTCGGACGCCGCGCATCGCGCGTGCGGCCGGCGCAGACATGCTCGACGAGCAGTTCGAGCGCGCGCAGCTTCTCCTCGCGATCGGTGACCTGCTGCGCCGTTCCGTAGACGACGACCGAGCGATAGTTCATCGAGTGATGGAACGCCGACCGCGCCATCACGAGCCCGTCGAGCAGTGTGATCGTCACGCATGCTTCGACGCCGCGATCGAGGGAGCGAAGCATCCGGCTGGCGACCGAGCCGTGCAGATAGAGCCGCTCGCCGTCGCGCCAGTGAATGGTCGGAATCACCGCCGCCTTCCCTTCCACGACGAAGCCGACGTGGCAGATGAGCGCCTCATCGATGATGGCGTTGATGGTGTCGCGATCGTAGGCGCCGCGGTTCGGCAGGCGCCGCACTCGTGTCCGCTCGGTTTGTAGTGTATCGCTCATGCGCTTTGTTCCAGTACAATAAAGTTGTTATGACAGTACAAAACTACATCAGCGGACGGACAGCAGTCAACATCCAGACCAGTGTCGAAGCGGCGGTCGCCGCCGGACGGTTGCGTGGCGGCGATCTCCTGCCAACCGTCCGCACGCTCGCCGCGCAGCTGGATGTCAGCCCCGCCACCGTCGCCGCCGCGTATCGACTCCTCCGCGATCGCGGCCTCGCCGTCGCCGACGGCCGGCGCGGCACGAGCATCCGTCACGCCGCGCCGCTCCTCCCGCCGCCCGCCGCCCCGCTGCCGTCGCACGTTCGCGATCTCTCCGACGGCAATCCCGACGCCGCGCTCCTCCCCGACCTCGCCACGGCCGTTCGCGCGTCGGCGCCCGAGCAACGGCTGTACGGCGACGAGACGATCAACGATGCGCGGTTGCTCACGCTGGCGCGGAAGCAGTTCGCGGCGGACGGCGTCGTGGCCGAGCAGATCGCGGTCGTCAGCGGCGCGCTCGACGGAATCGAGCGGGTGCTGCGCGAACATCTCCGCGCCGGCGATCGCGTCATCGTCGAAGATCCCTGCTTCACCGGCGTCGCCGATCTGCTCGGCGCTGTCTCACTCGTCGCGGTGCCGGTGGCCGTCGACGATCAGGGACTCATCCCCGCCGAGTTGCGGAAAGCGCTGCGCTCGCCGGCGGCGGCGCTGATCGTCACTCCGCGCGCGCAGAATCCGACCGGCGCCGCGTTCACGCCGAAGCGCGCGCGCGAGTTGCGCGCGCTGCTCGCATCACGCCCGGAGTTGCTGCTCGTCGAAGACGATCACGCCGGTCCGATCGCCGGCGCGCCATACGTCACGTTGCGCGATGCGTCGCGCGCGCGGTGGGCCGTCGTGCGCTCGGTGTCGAAGTCGCTCGGACCTGACCTCCGCGTCGCGCTCGTTGCATGCGATGCGCAGACGATGGCTCGCGTGGAAGGACGGCAGACGCTCGGGATTCGCTGGGTCAGTCATATCCTGCAGCGAATCGTCGCGGCGATGTGGAGCAACGGGCGGACGCAGACACGTCTGGCGCGCGCCGAGCGTGTTTACGGCGAGCGGCGCGACACGCTGCTTCGCGAGCTCGCGAAGCACGGCATCGACGCGCACGGCGCTTCCGGACTGAACGTCTGGATCCCGGTGCCCGAAGAGAGCGCGGTCGTGCAGGGATTGCTGCACGCCGGCTGGGCTGTCCAGGCCGGCGAGCGATATCGCATCCGGAGCGCGCCGGCGATCCGCGTCACGATCGCCGCACTCGAGCGCGCGGACGCCGTCGCGTTCGCAGACGATCTCGCGCGCATTCTGCGACCGCGCAGCAGCGGGAGGGCGGGCGCGGTTTGAGTGAACCGAGTACCGCCATTCGAATCGCAAGGTGCGCCGAGGCTATGCCAACCAGCGCAGCCGGCCGTGCCGGCTCAGTCGACGCCGAAGTCGAACAGCTCCTGCGCCTGCACGACGTACACGCCGTACTCGCCGGCCGGCAGCGTCTTCTTCAACGTCGCCTTCCACACGCCGTGTCTCTCCTCGACCGCGTCGAACGGGAACGTCCAGTCGGAATCCGGCACCGTCCCCGCTTTGAATGAGAACGCGCCGCTGCGACCCATCTTCAGCGAGCGATCGCCATCCTCGTCATTCGCGTCGAGGCGGACGACGTAGTAGCGGCTGCGCGGATCGCGATCGGTCGAGATGATGAACGACGGACTCTTGTCGCTCGTCCGGTTCGCGGCGTGCAGCGACGGAAAGTTCATCCAGTAGAGCACCGTCACGTATACGTACGTCGAGCTCGAATCGCCGACGACGCTGGTGAGTGGAATCGTCTTCGCGCTCGTGACGAGCTTCACGGCGCCGGCCGATGGCGTGTTCGTTTCAACGACGCCGGCGGGCGTTGCGACGTATGTCGTGTGCCCGTTGTTCCCGTTCGAGCGATCGAGCATTGCGGCGATGACCTTGCCGCTGACGCCCGCGCTCTTCAGCTTCGCGAGGTCGTCGGTCTCGAGGCGGAAGTCGACTTCCGTCGCCTGACGAACCTTCGCCGTGATCGCCTCGTCGCCGAGGCCGACTTTGGAGAGCTTGATGATGTCTTCGTTGGTGAGGGTCTTCTCGCTCAGCGCGACCGACGGGATCAGCAGCACGAACACGAGCGAGAACAGAGATGCGAGCGCACCGAAACGGAACATAGACACTCCCTTTGGCCTTCGGCCGAATGCGGACGTATCTGCGGAATGTAAGTCAGGTGGCGCTGCACTACAAGCGGAGACGGCGAGCTCTGCGCGAATCCGGAAAGGCATAACGACCCGCCGCGGAGCCGTTCGCCGAGGCTTAGCCAGCCAGCGCAGCGGGCCGTGCCCGCGAGAACATGCCGGGTGTGTACGCCGTGATGTGTCCCGTGAACGCCGACGCCGCAACAGACAACGGTGACGCCAGCCACAGTTTTCCCGGACCGCTGCGACCTTTGTAATTGCGATTGATCGCGCTGATCGTCACCTGCTCGCCGGCGTCGGAAACGCCGGGACCGCAGCCGATGCAGGCCCCGCAGCCGGGATTGAGCACCGTCGCGCCGGCGCGCTCGAACGTATCGACGAGCCCGTTGTCGCGCGCGAATTTTTCCACCGCCTGCGAGCCGAACTGGATGAAGAACTTCACCCCTTCCGCAACCTTGAGTCCCGAGTCGACCGCTTCCTTCGCCACCTGATGGTAGAAAAGGAGATCGTCGATTTTTCCCGCCGTGCACGAACCGGCGTACGCGATGTCGATCTTCACTTCGCCGAGGTCGGCGATGTAGGCGCCGTTGGTCGGATCGGACGGTACGCCGCGATCGGGATCGCCGGGGTGCGCGACCATCGGCCGCACCTTCGAGAGATCGATCGTATGCACGCCGCCGGCGTATTCGGCATCAGCGTCGGGTGAAACGGTGCGTGCGCGCAACACATCGATGTCGATGTCAGGACGCATCGCCGCGATCCACGCGAACGTCTTCTCGTCCGCTTCACAGATCGCGGTGCGCGCGGAGCATTCCGTCGCCATGTTCGCAAGTGTTGCGCGCTCATCGAGCGACAGCGATCGCAGGCCGGGCCCTGTGAACTCCATGATCCGGTCGAGCGTCTGCTGCGGCTTCGCGTAGTCGAGCAGGATGTGCAGCATCACATCCTTCGCGGTGACGTTCGGCTGCAGTTCGCCGGTGAGCTCGAAACGGATCGACTCCGATACTTCCACCTGCGTGAATCCGGAGTGGACGAGATTCGCGTACTCGGTCGCGCCGACGCCCCACGCCAGCGCGTTGTTCACGCCGCCCATGCACGTGTGCGAGTCGGTCGCCTGGATGAGATCGCCCGGATCGATGATGAACTCGCGCGCCACCTCATGGCAGATGCCGGGCGAGACGTTGTCGGTCGCCGAGAAATCGCGGCAGTCGGTGTGGCGCTGATAGTCGCGCTGCAGATCGCGCAGCGTCTGGATCTTGTCCATGAACGGCCGCATCTTCGCGACCTCGTCGGCGTAGATGAGGTGATCCTCGAACACCGCGAACTTACTCGGATTTTTGATCGTGTAATCGGCGCCGTACTCCTGCTCGAGGAAGTAGTGCACCTGGGCCGTCGTGAACTCGTGCGTGTAGCCGCCGTCGACTTCGACCACGACCGCGTCGCCCGGCTTTACGTAACGCTCGCCGTCGCGTCCGAGCATGTGACGCGCGAGGATCTTCTCCCCCATCGTCATCGGCCGTTTGGGCGTCGACGGCACCGGCAGCTCCAGCTCGCCGCGCTCGACCGCTTTCGCGAACGGGAAAAGTCCGCCGCTGCGAATGATCAGCTTCGTGATGACGTCATAGCCTTCGGTGAATTCATCGATCGGCAGCGCCTGTCCATCCTGCAGACGGCGGAGCATCTCGTGGCTCGCCATCAGCAGTCCCTGATTGATGTTGTTCCCCGCGTGGATCGGCGCGAACGACGCCGCGACCGAGATGCGAATGCCGCTGAAGACCTCGCACTGCGTTGCCGTCTCGCGCGACGAGCCGACGCCTTTGCGATAGCCGCTGACGATCACTTCGAAGTTGCCGATCTTCAGCGCGTCGGGCGGAAAGAGGCGCTCGCCGTTGACGATCAGTCCCGCGTACGCGTTGCGCGCGATCTCTTCCGGTTTGTAGTCGAAGCAGACCCACGCCGGCGTCATCGCGTCGGTGTTGATGTCATCGAGGAGATCGTCGACGGAGAGGTCGCTCATCCGGAGGTCGAGCTCGCCGCGCAGCTGGCGGCGGATGAGCTCCGGATCTTTGGTGAGGAAGAGAATGCGTTTGCCGGGAGTGAGGCGGATCGTGTCGGTCGGTCGCATAGGCGTGCGGAGTATATGAACGCGGAAGCGGCGGAGTGAAATCCTGGCCGTTAGACTGAGGTGATGGTGCAGTTCCGGGATGACGTACAGGCCGCGCTCGATGCAGGCGAGCTGTGGCGCGCGAAGCAGCGCGTCGGCGGACGGATCGGCAGCAGCGGTCGTTACGATGCCGATCTTTACGAGCAGTACGGCGTGATCCTGCTGCGGATGGGCGATCTCGTACTCGCCGGGAAGTACCTCTTCCTTTCCGGCAGACGCGACGAAGCGTACGCGGAGGCGATCGCGAGTTTTCTGCGGCAGCACGGCCGCGGCGGGTGGCGGACGATGATCGGCACCTTTCCGAACGCGGCGAGACGACTTCCTCTCGACCAATTCCCGCCGCCGCTGCGCGACGAGCTCGCGCAACTCGGCCTGCCGCGCGAAACGGCGCGGACGAATCCCGCACGCCGGCCGCACCGCACGCGCTTCCGCGACTACCTGATGCTGAGTGGTTGCGTGATCGTCGCGATGATCCTGTTTGCAATCTTCTCTGCCGGCACGCGCGTGTTCTTACACGAAATTGCGCAGTGGCTCCGCTGAAGCACGTCAAGTAAGCTTCGCCACCGATGCTTCCCGCGGAGACCATGCTTGGCCCTTACCGCATCGTCGCGCCCATCGGCGCCGGCGGAATGGGCGAGGTCTACCGCGCCGTCGACACGCGCCTCGGCCGCGAGGTCGCGGTCAAAGTTCTCACGCAGTCGATGTCGCACGATCGCGCGGCGCTCCAACGCTTCGAACAGGAAGCGCGCGCGGCCGGCATGCTCAACCATCCGAACATCCTCGCCGTCTTCGACGTCGGCACGTCCGGCGACCTCCACTACATCGTCTCCGAGCTCCTCGAAGGCGACTCGCTCCGCGCGCGGCTCCGCGCGTCCGGCGCCATTCCGCCGCGCAAAGCAACGGACTACGCGCAACAGGTGGCACGCGGACTCGCCGCCGCGCATGAGAAGGGCATCGTTCATCGCGATCTGAAACCGGAGAACCTCTTCATCACCCGCGACGGTCAGGTGAAGATCCTCGACTTCGGCCTCGTGAAGCTGATGGCCGAACGCCTGCCGGGACTGCAACCGCAGGTCGAAGAGCACGCGCCGACGATGCCGGTCACGCCGACCGAGCCCGGCCGCCTCCTCGGCACCGTCGGCTACATCTCGCCCGAACAGATTCGCGGACTCGGCGGCGATCAGCGCTCCGACATCTTCTCGTTCGGCACGATCCTCTACGAGATGCTGACGGGACGCCAGGCGTTCCGCGGCGACACGCCGGTCGAAACGCTGAATGCGATCCTGAAAGAGGATCCGCCCGACTTCGCCGATCTCGATCTGCGTGTGCCCGAAGCGCTCGAGCGCGTCGTGCGGCACTGCCTCGAGAAGAGTCCCGAAGAACGCTTTCAATCCGCGCGCGATCTCGCATTCAACCTCGGCGCGATCAGCGGTCTCACCGCGCAGGCCATCGCCTACTCGCCGTTCCCGCGCATCCGTTTGCGCTCGCTCGTCCGGCCGCTGCTGATCACGCTCCTGGTCGCCGCCGCCGTCGCCGGCGGATTCCTCATCGGACGCAAACGCGGCACGCGGCCGGCCGCGACCTTCAAACGAATCACCTTCCGCAGCGGCTCGATCTTCACCGCGCGCTTCACGCCCGACGGCCAGAGCGTTTTCTACGGCGCGCGCTGGGGCGGAAATCCGGTCACCGTCTACAGCGCGCGCGCTGAATCGCCGGAGTCGCGCGATCTCGAGCTCGGCAAAGCCGATCTCTTCTCCGTCTCGTCGACCGGACAGCTGGCGATCTCGCTCGGCCCGCATCCGATCGGCTATCTGCGCAACAGCGGCACGCTCGCGCAGGTGCCGATCTCCGGCGGCGCGCCGCGCGAACTGCTCGAAGACGTCGAAGCGGCCGACTGGTCGCCGGATGGAAAAACGCTCGCCGTCGTGCGCACGATCGACGGCCGCTGCCGGCTCGAATATCCGGTCGGCAAAGTGCTGTACGAAACGGTCGGCTGGATCAGCCATCCGCGCGTGAATCCCGCAGGTGAGTCGATCGCGTTTCTCGATCATCCATTCGCGAATGACGATCGCGGCAGCGTCGCCGTCGTCGACGTCGCCACGCACGCGAAGAAGAACGTCGGCAACGAATGGCAGAGCGTGCAGGGGCTGGCGTGGTACGACAACGGACGCGAGCTCTGGTTCGCCGGCGAACGTCCCGGCAGCGCGCGCTCCGTGCACGCGGTGACGCTCGACGGCAAAGAGCGGTTGATCGCCGCGAGTCCGGGACCGCTCTGGCTGCACGACGTCTCGCGCGACGGCCGCATCCTCGTCACCCACGAAAGCGTGCGCGCCGGCATCAACGCCGTCGTCGATGGCACCACGCGCGATCTCTCGTGGCTCGACTACTCCGTCGTGCGCGACGTCTCCGCCGACGGTCGCACGATCGTCTTCTCCGAATCAGGCGAAGGCGGCGGCTCGATCTACGGCGTCTACCTCCGCCGCACCGACGGCTCGCCCGCCATCCGACTCGGCGACGGCACGACGGAATCGGTCTCGCCCGACGGCAAATGGGTGCTGACGATTCCGCGCAACAAGAAACCGGCGCAGATCGTCGCGCTGCCGACCGGCACCGGTCAGCCGCACGCGGTGACCAGCGATTCGATCAGCCACCGCAACGCGCGCTGGTTTCCCGACGGGCAACGCGTGCTCTTCCAGGGCAACGTGCCCGGACAACCGGCGCGACTCTGGGTGCAGAATTTTTCCGGCGGCGCGCCGCGCGCAATTACACCGCCGAACGTCGTCGGGACGCTCGTCACGCACGATGGCGCGTCGGTGCTCGGCCGCGCCGGCGATCGCCGCTACTACTTCTTTCCCGTTGCCGGAGGAACGCCGGTTCCGGTTCCCGCGCTGCACGATGGCGACGTGCCGGTCCGCTTCAGCGACGACGGCGCGTTCGTCTACGTCGGCACCTTCGGCAAGATCCCCGCGCTGCTCTACAAGGTCGATCTGCGCAGCGGCGAGCGGACCGAATGGAGCACCGCGATGCCGGCCGATCCGTCAGGACTGATCAACGTCGGCCCGATCCTCGTCACGCCCGACGGCAAGCAGACGTTCTACAGCTACACGCGACTGCTCAGCGATCTCTATCTGGTCGACACGAAGCGCTAGCGCGGCGGATGAGGGGCTGGGCTTGATCACGAATCGCGTTTCCGATCTTTCCGTCGCTTTCCTGCGCACCCTGCCACCACGCGATGAGCGTGTCGCTGCCGATCGGGAACGCGACCGACTGCGCAGCCTTCCCGAAGAAACTGAGGCGATAGCTTTGTGCGTAGATGATGCAGCCCGGCGCCGATGAGTTGGGGACGATCGCCTGCCGTCATGTCTGTCGCGGCAACGCCGTTCGCGGTAATGCCGGCGAATGAACCATCAGCATCCAGACCCACAGCAATCCTGCCGCGCTGATCCAGGCCGACGCACAATTGGAGGAGCGGCGTTGTTCGGCATCGCCGTCAGGACTCGCTGCGCGGAAATCTGCAGCGACGAATCGGGCAGTCCGTACATCGCAATCGACGCCACCGGCGGCGAGCTGCGACGCCGTTCCATCCACGTCAGCACGAAGCCATCGCCGCCGGGCGCGGCTGACGAAAACATCGCGTCGTTGTAGCCGGCGCGGCCGCGGTGATTGTGCGTGTCACGCCGGTTGCACGGCCAGCTCGATCGAGTCGCGTGATGTGAATCCGTTCCGCGCTGTCGTCGCTCGGCATGCGCGCGATTGCCACCGCCGGTCGCGGGAAGAGCTGCGACGCGTTGCTGTTCGCGACTCGCTCGGAAACAGCTTCCGGTCCGACGATCGGCTGCGCGAAAACGGCTGACGCGAAAAGGAGAACGGCGACGCCGAGGATGTTCCGCTTGCGCTAGTCGGTGGTGCGGCGGCGCGCGCCGAAGGTGATGATTCGTCCGGCAATTCTCCGTTCGCCGGCGCCGATCTTTTCGTACGCGACGAGGAACGTGCCGTTCGCGAGTGTGATCACCGACGGCGCTCCTTCGCCGACTGACGTCGATGCGATCGGAATGTTGACGACGCGGCCGTCGCGATCGAGCGATGCGGCGACGACGTCGTGATCGCCGGCGGGCGATTTCGTCCGCCAGACGATGAGGTAACGATCACCATCCGAGGCGACGTCGACCGTCGATGGAAGTGCGTCGGCGCCGAAGGTGCCGACGACGCGCGGCAACTGCACGGACGACGCGAACTGATCGGGCGAATCGACGCGCGCGGCGACGACGCTTCCGCCGCTCGTCGCCGATCCTCGCATCCAGACGATCAGCGTGCCGCGGCCATCCGTCTCGATCGCCGGAACGGTGTCGTTGCCGACGTCGAATCTGACCGACTGCGGAAAGCTGCTGAAGAAATTGAGGAGATACGTCTGCACGTACGTGCGGCAGCCGTTCGTCGACGGGCATGCTTCCCACGAATGATGGTCAGGCGCGCAGATCGACCGCGAGGAACAGGTGTACTCCGGTCCGACGCGGTACTCTCTGCCGATGAGTTGCGGCACGTCGCCGGCGATCATGTCGCTGGCGGAGACGCCGGCGTTCAGCGTTTCGCCGAGCGAGCCATCAGCCTGGACGCGCAACAGGAGTCCGGAGACGGCGATCCATGTCGAGCCATTGGTGCGCACGATCGGCGCACGATCCAGCCGCGGGAAAAGACCGAGCAGCCACGCCTCCGACGGTTGCAGCGTCGCATCGAGCCGGCAATACATCGCGGCGATCCGACCAGATGGAGCAACCTCGACCCACGTCATCACGAAACCGTTGCCGTCGGGTGCCGCGGCGAGCGATGGAGCGAAGGCATCGACGCCTGCATCTGATGAAGAAATGGTGCGAGTAACTCCGGTCGCGTGCGCACTGCCATCGAGCCGCGTCAGGAAAATTCGCGCTCCGCCATCGGCGGACATGTTCCACGCGATCGCGACGCCGGCGCGGTCGCGCGCCATCGCCACCGCGGCCGTCGTGAAGCGCGACGGTGCATTGGCGGCGAGCGGAGCGGAGACGACTTCCGGCCCGACGATCGGCTGCGCGATCGCAGCCAGGGATGAAAAGAGAAAAACTCCGACGACGAGGACAGGGGCCCGCATTTCACACCTCAATACGGAGATGAAGTGCGCGCCGTCCACGGAACCGCGGTTGCGTTCGCGGTACGTCGTGCGTCCAACAGCGCGACGGAGGAAACGCGAATGCGCAATGTGCTCGCAGTGCTCGGAATCGTGATGTTGCTGTCGTCGTGCGAGAAGGTGGCAACGGAAAGCGCCACGGAGATCGCGGCACCACGGCCCGTAACGACACCTTCGCGAACCGTCGCTAATTTCGCATCCGGCGCAGGCGTCTCCAATGTGCCGGCAGCCGCGGTCTCCGCGGTCGCGCCGCCGCCGGCGCCGCGCATGATCGTCCGCACCGCGTCTCTTTCGCTGATCGTCAGCGATGCGCGAAAAGCGATGGAGGCGGTGACGCGGACCGCCGCGCAACTCGGCGGCTACGTCACCGAGTCGAAGGAGTGGCGCGAGAACGATCAGCTGCGCGGCACGGTGACGGTCCGCGTTCCTTCAGCACGGTTCGACGAGATGATCGGCACGGCGAAGAAGTCGTCCGTCCGCGTGCAAAGCGAAACGACTTCCGGTCAGGACGTCACGCAGGAGTTCTCCGACCTCGGCGCGCAGTTGCGCAACGCCGAGGCCGCGGAACATGAACTGCGCGAACTACTGACGACCGTGCGCCAGCGGACGCAACGCGCGAGCGACGTCCTCGAAGTATTCGCGCGCCTCAGCGAAGTACGCGGAGAGATCGAACAACTCAAAGGCCGGATGCAGTACCTGTCGCAGGTCAGCGCGATGTCGGCGATCACGTTCGAGCTCGTGCCCGACGTCGTCGCGCAGCCTGTCGTCGAGCAGAGCTGGAGCGCCCGCGCCGTCGCACACGACGCCGTCCGCAATCTCATCTCGATGCTGCAGTGGATCGCGGAGATCGGCATCAGCGCCGCGATCTACCTCACGCCGTTCATGCTGCTCCTGCTGCTCGCGGTTCTGTCGATCCGGAGGTTCCGCCGTTCCGCGGCCTGAGCTACTTCCCCTGCCGCTTCAGGATCGCGT
>JAOBAU010000252.1 GCA_025463165.1 Acidobacteriota bacterium
GCTCACGCTGGGCGTGCGCACCACGCTGCGCGACCACCTGATGGAGACGGGTCGAAGTCGAGCACGATGCCGCCGGCAAGGAAGTGATCGTGGTGCGCGGCCGCGGCTGCGCCGGCACCGCGGTCGAGCTGTATCAGTCATATGCAACGACGAAGATTCGGGAGAACACGAATCAGGTGGAACGCATCCACATGAACGACACGCCCGATGGAACGGAAACGATCACAGGCGCGGGAGCGGGAAAAAATCTGCTGCCGTCGATCGGCGAGTTCAGTCCGGCCGGCGCGACGAAGGTTGCCGCCGACGGCCGGTTCTCATTCACCGTCCCCGTTGTCCGGCCGCTGCAGCAGGAGTGGAAAGACACTCGCGATCGCGGCAACCTCATCGAGATGGACGCGAGAAAAATCCTCCGCGCCGATCCGCTCGATACGTCGTTCTCCGTGCTGGCGATCGACGCGGAAGGAAACACGTCCGAGCTCGGCACACGACATCTCGTGCGCCGGCTCGAATGATGTTGCGGTGAAACCGCTCGGCTAATTGCCGAGCGGCTTCCATCCCGGCATCGTGGCGATGTTCCAGCCGCGTGCGATCGTCGCGCCGTTCATCTGCCACTGCGCGATGCCGTTCGTCGGCGGATTGTGCAGCAGCAGATCGGCGCGGCCGTTGCCGTCGTAATCGGCACCGCCGACGACGTGCCATTCGGCGACCGGCGTCGCCACAGCCGCGGAGCTCGTGACCGAGAATCCGTCGGCGGCGAGGAGTTGCACCGAGACCGTCCGCGTCGCGGTGGTCTGCAGCGCGAGATCGTCATCGCCATCGCCGTCGAAGTCGCCGGCCATCACCACGCTCGTCCCTGCCGCGTTCGCAATCGGATTCGTCGCGGTGACCGCGTTGTTGACGACGACCGCGCGATAGAGCGATTGATCGCTCTTCGATTCGAAGACGATTGCGTCGCCGCCGAAGTTTCCGAGCGCGACCGCGTTCGACGCGGTGTCGGTCGTGACCACGACTCCCGACTGGACGGCAGCGCCATTCATCTGCCACACCGCCACGGCTCCGGTCGAGCTGTTCTGCATCACGAGATCGTCTCGTCCGTCGTGGTTGAAGTCGCGCGTTCCGACGACGCGCCACGCAATGCTCGGCGTCGCGATCGTCGTGATCGACGCCAGCGCCGAGCCATTCATCTTCCAGAACGCCAGCGCGCCGGTGGTGTTGTTCTTCACGACGACGTCAGCCTTACCGTCGCCGTCGAGATCTCCACTCGCGGCGATCTGCCACTCGGCGCCGGGCGTCGCGATGACCTTCCCTTCGAGAATGGCGTTGTCGTTCATCAGCCAGACCGCGACCGCGCTCGTGTTCGTGTTCTGCAGCACGATGTCGGAACGGCCGTCGGCGTTGAAATCGCTCCGCACGTGCGGAACCATCACGTTGATGCCGCCTGCATAGACGATCAGCTTCCCATTGCCGGGCGTCTCCATCAGCGTGCCTGCCTGATTCGAGAGCGCCGCCGACGTGGAGTCGATCGGAATCGACAGCAGACCGGCGGGAGCGTTCGGTGCAAGCGTCACGACGAGCTCGCCGACCACGTCGCCGGCCGGACCGTTGAGCGTGAAGGCGAGTGGATTCGTCGCCAGCGCAAACGACATGACGTATCCCGTCGGCGCGCCGTTCTGCGCCTGCATGCTGCGCTCGTACAGCGGCGTCTTCGCCGATGTGATTCCGGCCCGCCGGAACGTCGCGTTCTTCACCGAAGCAGACGGTGAAAACGACACTCGCAATCCGACGGCCTGAATGCGTGCGGAGGTCGATTGATCGGCGCCGAGCGCCGTTCCGGAAGCGTCGCGTATGTAGACCGGCACGACGACCGTGGTGCCCTGCATCGCGTTGACGGTGCCGAGCGACATGATGTCCTGATCGGCAAACGACGGCGCGGCGACGAGAGCAGTGGCGAGCATCACCGCGTTGCGAAAGAGTTTGAGGGATCTGTTCATGGGTGTCATTTCCGTTCGCTTACGGCAGCGGCGCGGGACCGGTGCCGCGCTTGTAGTTGATGAGGTAGAAGAGATCGTCGGCCGCAACCGCGCCGTCGGAGTTGACGTCGGCCGCCGGACCGGAGCCCGGGCCGCCGCCGTACAGATAGAGCGCCAGCGCGTCGATGTCGGCGTCGGTCACGAGACCATCGCCATCGAAATCGCCACGCGCGTAGCGGGAGAGCGAGAAGGAGACGAGCTCGATCGAATACGTGTACGACAACAGCATTTCCGGATTCGTGTCGCCGGTCGTCTCGTAGCTGCCGATGGTGTTGATCTGCGCGCGGCTGACGTTGCGGACCAGCGGCGTGGGACAACCGGAACCGGTGAGCGGATAGAACTTCAGATTGCCGGCGTTGTCGCCGATCGTCATGCGCAGCTCGCCGCTCAGTTTGTAAAAGCTCAGCGCTGTGGCGGCGAGGTTGTACGAGTTCGCGCACTCCCACACCAGCGTCGACGTTCCCGAATACAACCGAAGCAAACCGTTCGACGTGCTGATCGCGAAGTAGCCACCGCCCTCGGACGTCGCCGCGACGTGATTGATGTTGGCGAGACTGATGTGCGAGCGAACCACGCCGGTTGCGGCGGTGAATACCCACACGCCGCTCGACGTCGACGCAACAATCTCCAGCGCGCCGTCATGATCGACGTCCGCGACGGAAAGATCGGTGATGTAGCCGTCGAGCGCCACCGAGCTCCACTGAATGAACGAGCTCGCACCGTTCAGCACTTCGATCTTGTTGTCCGTCGTGCCGACCACGATCTCGTTCGTCGCGTCGCCGTCAACGTTCCCGACCCACAACCCGTTCATCACGAATCCCGGCGTCGAGTAATAAGCGGTGTACGGGCTCTGGTACTCGGTCACGCCGGTCACGCCATCGATGACGTAGAGATACGGATCATAAGAATTCTGCCCGAGCACCACGATCTCGAGTGCCGGATCGCTGTCCATCTGTGCGACCTGCAACCGGTAAATTTTCCGCGACGAGTAACCGGTCGGCGGAGCGATCGAATACTTCAACGCGCGTGTCTGCAGGTCGAAGATTTGCAGCGCGCCGCCCGAATAGCTGCCTTCCGTCGACACGGTTTTCATCACCAGCTCGAGCTTGCCGTCTCCATCGAGATCGGCGACGACGCCGCCGAAATCGTTGTCGAGGTCCGCGCTGTGCCACTTGACCGTTTGCGTGGCCGCGCTCGCGGTATAAAGGACGTTCGACGCTCCCCAGATCACTTCCGGGACACCATCGCCGTCGACGTCGCCGGCGGTGATCGCGTTCGCGCTGTATGACGAATTCGAGATCGACCAGAGCAGCTGGCCGTTGGAGCGCCTGATCCCGCGGATCGTCGAGTAGTAGCCGATCATCAGCTCCGGCACGCCGTCCGCGTTCGCGTCGCCGATGGCGATCCGATCGACCGATCCAACGGTGAGCGTCGAGACCTGGAACGTGTCGCCTTCGATGATCGTCACCGTGTCGGAGCTCGAGTTCGGGACGAAAACGATCTCCGCTTTCCCATCCTGATCGACGTCACCGACGGCCATCGAGCGACCGAATCCGCCGACGTAGCCCCACTTCTCGGTCTGCGACTGCGCGTCGAGGACGTGGCCGTAGCTTCCGTTGACGATGATCTCGATTCCGCCGTCGCCTTCCAGATCGCCGAGCGCGACTTTCGAGCCGCCTTTGCCGAGCGCCGACCATTCGAGCGTGAGCGTGGCGGCGTCGAAGACGAACGCGTCGACAGACGTGATGGCGATGATCTCCGGGCGCCCGTCGCGATCGACGTCGCCATACGCAACGTCGGTGACGGCGTTCGTTCCCGGCACGTTCACGCGCGCTTTCGCCGGGCCGAGCGTCTGCGGATCGTAAACGATGACGGCACCGCCGGACGTGTTGCCGTTCGTGACGTTGTACGTTCCGACGATGACGTCAGCGTTACCGTCGCCGGTGGCATCGCCGGCAGTCGCGGCGGTGCAGCCGACCGGCTCGCTGAACCACGAAGGCGTGAGCGTCGTGCCGCTGTGCGTCAGCACGAAGGCCGAGCCCTCGCTGCACGAAACGAGATCGGCGACGCCGTCCCGCGTAACGTCGCGCACGACGAGGTTCGCCGTACCGATCGAGTCGGTGAAGACGCCGGTACGGAACAGAGTGAGTGACGCGAGGTCGTCAGCAAACGCCGGCAACGACACAAGGGCAAGACAAAGGACAAGCAGACGAGCGTGTCTCATCAAATAGGGAGCTCCCGGTGGATTTAGGAAAGTCGGACCGCAGCGCAGGATAAAGGAAGACCCGGAAAAAGTCGACAATAACTAATGTTGAGCCCGCCATCCCGATTCCCGGAATATCGCCCCCGCGTCCCTGTTAACCGCCCTTGACCGCGCAAGATACGCCGTTGTATCTTCCGCCTCCCCCCGCATCACGGCGCATTCGTCTAGGGGTCCAGGACGCCGCCCTCTCACGGCGGTAACACGGGTTCAAATCCCGTATGCGCTACTCCAACGCCGTCAATCGGCTCACAAATCGAAGCTAATTCGCTGACAACACAAGAAGTGGGGTCGCTAGAACTTACGTTAGTTACCTCAACTCCAGCGAAAGTGGTGGAATCAGCTCGCGCAAGCGGTCGCAAAGCTCTTCGGGACTTCGCTGAAGCTGATTCGGACCAAGAGAGGTCTGACGTAGGAAAGAGTCGCGGAACTCACCGGGATCAGCACGAACTTCGTTTCCGAGCTGGAGCTGGGACTGAAAAGCGCCGGGATTGCTCGTAATCGTGAGGCTCAGCAAAGCGCTCGATGTGTCGTGCAAGAACTGCTCGCCGACTTCACCAAAGAGAAGGTCTGAAACCTCCGGCAATAGGACCGTGACTGTACTCTTTTCAGTGCGACCTACTTCTCACCTGAGCCAACCTTGGTAGACGACGAGCCTTTCCTGGTATGCCTTGGTCCCGAATGCCCGTCAGCCGACCTCATTACTTGAAACGCTGCCAACACCGGCCTAGCTGTGTATGCCTCGACGAGCCGCACATAGCAGCGGCCGCGCTCCGTAATTTCGTTTTCAATCTCTTGACCGGCACGTCGCACCTGAGTACAAAACGTGGGTTCGCCTCCGAGTACTTCATTGACGTTGCGAGTCGCGATACGGCGACCAGTATCGATCGTCAGATTGCTGATCTGCCGATTACTTAGCTTCACCCCGCTCCGCTGAAGTAGCGATAGGCAACGGTATAGCTGGTCTCTCTCTGCCCGAGCGGCCCGCCCGGACTGAATCGTTACGCCAAGAGGCCGCTCGCCTTGGCAGCCATTCATGATGTAGCTGATCTGCTGCTGATAGTCTCTCATCGTTCCTTCATTTTCGAGAATGATGTCGCCATAAGCCCGCGCGAATCGAAAGAACTCTCCTTCCTCGATTGTCGACTGAAACTCGTCGAAGGAAACCAGTTTCTCCTCTCGACGTCGCGCTACGTAGCGTTCGTATCTGGTACGACGGCTGGCCTCTAGGCAAACAACCACCGGACGTGCAAACCTCTCAATGTAGTCAAGCTCTTCAAACTTGCGGAAACCTGTGACGACCGCTTCTTGCTCGTCGGCCAAACCGTTCTGGTTAACCAACACATGTGCAACTACATCCTGTCCTTGCTGTGCGTGCAGGGCTTCCGCGAAATCACTAAGCTCAAAACCGTCAGGAGCTTGATCACGGAACAGCGACCGAATCACGCGACTAGCTTCCATGTGCGTGATGCCGCGAGACGCCGCCACAAAATCACCAAATGTTGATTTGCCCGCCGCGCGAGAGCCAACAACTACAACGTGGCGGCGCAGATCCCGGAACAGCGGCAACTGCGGCAGTGTCGGAGCAGTACGGCGTACCACGTAAGCGGCGGGTTGTAGATTCAGCACCGCTGTGTATTCGCCCAGCCGCTCAAGCAAATCCGAAAGAGCGCGCGTGCGAAAGTGCATGCGAAGCGACTCGTCGACTGTCATCTCACCGAGTCGACACTGACTATTTTCCGGGATGAACCAGCCGTCAAAGTTCGTTGGGCTCAACCACGGATAGATCTCGGACCTCTCGAAAGCGGGCGCCGTCGCCGCCACAGAACCGGCTGTTGAACCACTGAAATAGATCGGCGCCGTCTTGCCGGGCAAGCTGAGCGCCACGCCCGACTTGATAACAGCTCTCCGGTCGCCGCTGGCCCTCAGGATCGCGTCGAGTTGCTGGAATGTCGTTTCAGCGAACCATTCCTTAACTTGTAGCCCGGGGACGTCTGTCGTCGGCGTACTCAGCGCCTCAATCCGCAAAGAGGTATCCTCGACGAAAAACAGCATTTGGCGCCCAACGAGGACCCTGACTGCTTCTACGGCTTTAGCGAGAAGATATTCCTTACCCCGTTCATAGTCTTCGGCGTATGGCTCCATGTAGCTTTGGAAATGTTCGAGCAT
>JAOBAU010000176.1 GCA_025463165.1 Acidobacteriota bacterium
CGTCGCTCGCCATCGCGCGCCCGATGGATCGCCTGGCGGGTCGACTGCAAGGCGAACCGTCAACGGCGGCTGCAACAGAATCCCTTTGCGAAAAACGGATTCCTTTCCTTCGTAAATCTCGACCGGATAGATGCGCGAAACGGCAAACCCCTTCGCGCGCACTTCGAGGAGATACACACCGGCTGGAACAGCCGTGAGTTGGACAGCACCGCGTTTGTTGAAGGTTGCCGACGCCACCGGCTCACGAAGCCGAGCCGTCGTTTGCGAAGGGGCGTCGGACAACGGTCGCAGCAGACTCGCGCGTGCAGGTTCTTTCAGCAGGCCGGCGCTTTCACGATCGAGCCACGCCAAGAAAGACGCGCCGCGTTTCAGCGCGAATCGTCCGAGATCGAGATTCTCATTCACGGCGATCGCGACATCCCAGCGGTAGTGCGGAGTGAATCCCTTCGCGCGCAGCGTCAGATCGAGCAGCGTCGCCGGAAGACTGCACACCCATTTGCCATCGGCGTCGACCGGACAGGTGAACTCCGTCCCGCGCCGGATCTCCGGTTCTTTCTTCCGCCGCGGCGGTGAATCGACCATCCAGGTGATCGTCGACGGGAGTTTGTCGTCTGCGACCGCGACCCTTCCGCTGATGCGTCCCGTGCGCCACAACGGAATCTCGTGTTCGATTTGCGTTCCCGCCGCCGGCATCGTCACGTCATCGGTCGGCGACCACCACCCGTCGTTGGCAACAACGACCTCCCAGCGACTGTTCGGCTCCGCGCGTAGGAGACCGTCGGTGATCTCCTTCACGACGTTAGCGTCGTCGACCCGGCGAGCCGTGAATCGGAGCTGAGCAGACGCCGCGGCCGCGTTGCGCAACAGCGGACGGATGGCGATCGCGCCACTGCTCTGCGCGGAAACGGGAACGACCGCCAGCAGGACGATGAGAGAGATCAGCGATCGCACGCGATCAGCCGTTGACCTCGAAGTAGTAGCACATGCTTCCGCCGACGCGACACCAATGGATCTCGCCATGCGCACCCTGTCGCACGCCGGTGGAACAGCTGTCGTAACCCCATTCGTCCGGATCGGGAGAGCCGCATTCGAGAGTGGCCTCCTCTTCCATCACGACCGCGCGGCACGTCTGACACCCGGCCGGCTCATCCGCAAATGCCGGCACTGCTGCAAACATCAGAATGAGTATTGCCGCAAACAGGACAAAGCGAAGTAATGAACGCTTCATTGAATCCTCCACTTACAGCAGTAGCGTAATTCTTGCCGTAACTGCCGTCAATGGACGCGGATAGGTTCCTCCGCTCACCGCATTCGCGCGCCGCGGAGCGGCGCCAGTTCACCTCACGACGATCTCACCAGCAACTTCTCCACCTCCGCCACCGGCAGCGGTCTGCTGAAGATGTATCCCTGAATCTCGTCGCAGCCGAGCTCTGTCAGAATTCTCCGCTGCTCCTCGGTCTCGACGCCTTCCGCGACGACGCGCAGTTGGAGTGCCTGCGCCATCGTCACGATCGCCTGCACGATCGCGCGCGACGCGGCGCCGTCGCTGAGATCGATGATGAACGAGCGATCGATCTTCACGGTGTCGATCGGCAGCATGCGCAGGTGTCCGAGCGATGAATAGCCGCTGCCGAAGTCATCGAGCGAAACGCGGATGCCCATCGCGCGGAAATGCGAGAGCCGTCCGACGGTCAGATCGCTGTCGCGCATCGACAGGCTTTCCGTCAGCTCCAGCTCAAGCGAGCGCGGATCGAGATCGCTCTCATCGAGAGCCTCCTCGACCATCGCGGTCAGCCGCTCGTGCTGGAACTGCCGCGGTGAAAGATTCACCGAGATGCCTAGCGACGTGAAACCGCGCCGATGCCACTCGCGCAGCTGTTTGCACGCGGTGCGCAGCGCCCACTCGCCGATGGCGACGATGCTTCCGATCTCTTCCGCGAGCGGGATGAAATGCTTCGGCTCGACCAGTCCCGTTCCCGGCCGGTTCCAGCGAATGAGCGCTTCCAGTCGTGTGATTCGTCCGGTCGCAAGCTCGACCTGCGGCTGGTAGTAGAGCTCGAATTCATCGCGCTCCAGGGCGCGCCGCAGCGCCGTCTCCAGCGTCAGCCGCACCTCGGCGCGCTGCTGCGTCACCGGTGTGTGGAACTGATACATGTTCCGGCCGAGCTCTTTCGCGCGATACATCGCACTGTCGGCGTTCTTCACCAGCGTGTCGCTGTCGATCCCGTCATTCGGATAAAGCGCAATGCCGATGCTCGCCGTGACATACAGCTCGCGTCCCGCGACCGTCATCGGACAGCGCACTGCTTCCAGAATTTTCTGCGCGACTTTCGCCGCACCGGCTCCCTGATCGACCTCGGCGAGAATGAACACGAACTCGTCGCCGCCGATGCGGGCCACCGTGTCGTCCGAGCGCAGACATCCCGTCAGCCGCTCCGCGACCGCGCGCAGCAACTCGTCGCCGGCCGTGTGCGCCATCGTGTCGTTGATCAGCTTGAAGTGATCGAGGTCGAGGAACATCACGGCGGCGGAGCGCCCGTGACGCCTGGCCTGCTTCAGCACGATGTCGAGCCGGTCGTTGAGCAGAAAGCGATTCGGCAGATCGGTCAGCGAATCGTGGAACGCCTGATACTGCATCCGCTCTTCGGCGAGCTTGCGCGCGGTGATGTCGATGATCGTCCCTTCGAGGATGTCGTCGCCACCGGCCTGCGGATGCACGAGCGTCTCGTTCAGCAGCGCCCAGACGATCTGCCCGTCGCGGCGGCGGAACTTCCGCTCGAAGTTGCGCAGCTCGCCGCGCGCTTCGAGCAGCGCGATCACTTCGTCGCGATCGGCCGGATCGTAATAAAGATCGCGCGTCAGCATTCGCGCCATTTCGCGCGCCGTCGAGTAGCCGAACATCTTCGCGAACGCTTCGTTGCACTCGAGCAGCATGCCGCTCACCGTCGCGCGAAAAACACCGGCGAGGTTGCGCTCGAACAGCGCCTGATAGCGGCGCTCGGCGTGTTTTCGTTCGGTGATGTCGATGGACAGTCCGAGCACGCCATCGATCTCTCCGTCGATGTCGCGGAGCGGCTGGATGGAGACGAAGAGGTCGCGATCGTTCCAGGCCGCTTCGTAAGCGAACACCTCGCCCTCGAGCGCGCGTTGATGAATGCCGAGAACGCGGACGGCGTTCGGAGTGCCGCGGATCGCATCCTCGAGCGAGGCTCCGACGAGCTGGTCGGGAGCGAGACCGATGAGCTCCAGTCCGCCGCCGAGTGATGACGTTACGACGAGCGAGCGATCGGTCGTCCAGAGATTGACCGGAAGCTGCTGCATGACGAGCCGCATCCGCTGCTCGCTCTCGATGAATCGCCGTTCGATCGCTTTGCGTGCGGTGATGTCGCGGCCGGTGATGATGATCCTGTCGATCTTTCCATCGGGACTGGCGACCGGGACGCCGAGGCTTTCGATGTCGACCCAGGAACCGTTGGCGTGGCGGATGCGGAGATCGACCTTGCACCAATCGCCGGACGTGAGGCGTTCGCGCATAGCGTCGCGCTGGCGCTGGCGATCGTCGGGATGAATGTGCTCCGCGCAGTGAATGCCGGCGAGCGAAGAAGGATCGCGCCCGAGCACGGCGAAGTGGGATGGAGACGCCCACTGAATGACGCCGGCGGGATCGAGCACGAGGATGAGATCGCGCGCGTATTCAACGACAACACGATCGCCATCGATCTCCGGATCCTGGACCTGCTCCAATTGCACTCCCGAGGTGATTCCGAATTTGGCGGCAGCGCGGATTGTGGCAGCGTGCGGGAACGGATGGAAGCATCGTGTTACGAAATGGCGTGGGCGCTGCAGATGGAGAGCAAGCGAGAAGTACGAATCGCGGCACGACGCGATACACTGCCGCTCGCGGGAGCACGCCGGAAGCATCGCACGACGGCGCGGCGAGGCCGCAGGAAAAAGGAGAGACGTGCATGGCTTCCAAGATTTTCGTCGGGAATCTCAACTTCAACACCAGGCGTGAGGAGCTCGAAGGGCTCTTCGGCCAGGCTGGAACGATTCGCGACGTGTTCCTCCCGACCGACCGTGAGACCGGCCGCCCGCGCGGCTTCGCGTTCGTTGAGTTCGAGTCGGAAGAAGAGGCAGCAAAGGCAATCGAGAAGTTCAACGGACATGAGCTCGGCGGTCGCGCGCTCCGCGTGAACGCCGCTGAAGAACGCCCGCGCCGTACCGGCGGCGGACCGTCGGCCGGTGGTTACGGTGGCGGCGGCGGACGTCCCGGTGGCGGCGGCGGTGGCGGCTACGCCGGTGGTGGCGGTGGTGGTTACGCCGGTGGCGGTGGTGGTGGCTACCCCGGTGGTGGCGGTGGCGGATTCGGCGGCGGAGGCGGCAACGACTTCGATGGCGGCCGTGGATTCGGCGGCGGCCCGGGCGGTGGCGGCGGCAAGTCGAAAGGCAGCCGGCGGAACATCCGCGCCAAGAAACGCGCACTTTAGCGATCAATCAAATGGGCACTTCGGTGCCCGTTTTCATTGCAGCGTGACAGGCAGCGTTCCGGTCATCCGCTCCTCGCCGAAGAGCGCACGTGCCGCGGCAATCTGCAGCACCGGCTGCACGCCGTACGCGCAGATGTATGTTCCGACAGATGGCAGCTCGCGAATGAGATACGGCGTACCGAACGAGATGGCGATCCGTTTCGCCGTCAGGTTCGCGATGACGCCGCGCGCGAATTCCGGAATCGCGATCGTCCCTGCGCCGGAGCGGGCGCGGATCGCGAGCGCGATGACGACGACGTCAACCTCATCGAACGAAACGGCTCGATTCGATCGCGCGTCGAGCACCGCGACCTCTGGTTCATGCGTGAGGCGGTTCCGCAGCTCGCGCGTGAAGTCAGGCAGCGGATTCGACGGCTCGTTGAATTCGCTGACGACGAGCAGCCCGACGCGCGCGTCAGCGTTTAGTGGAAGCGTTTCCGGTTGCGCGCGAACCAGCGTGATCGCGCGACGTGCGATCTCCGCGGCCGTCGCGCGTACTTCCGTCGAATCGACAATCGCGAAAATCTCATCCGTCGATGCGGATGGCGCACCGACGCGGGCCTTCGCGGCGAGGATGCGCCGCACCGATTCGTCGATGCGCGACTCCGTGATCCGGCCGCTTGCGACAGCCGCTTTCACGGCAGCGATCGCGCGCTCAATGTCGGGTGACATCAGGATCTGGTCCTGCCCCGCTTCGATCGCACGCACCGCCGCTTCGCCGGGCTCGAAATGTTCGGTCAGTCCGCCCATGTCGAACGCATCGCTGACGACGAGTCCGTCGAATCCGAGCTCGCCGCGCAGCAGGCCGTCGATGATCGGCTTCGACAACGTCGCCGGCAACGTTCCGTGCGCCGTCGCTTCCGACGCACCGTCGACGTAACGATTCTCGGTCGGTCCGCTGCGCATCGGCGCAGGAGTCGGATCGAGCGCGGGAACGGAGAGATGACCGGGCATGACCGCGTCGACACCCGCGGCGATCGCAGCGCGGAACGGCACGAGCTCGACGGCGTCGAGACGCGCGCGGCTGACGTGCAGCACCGGCAGCGAACGATGCGAATCGACGTGGGTGTCGCCGTGTCCCGGAAAATGCTTCGCGGTCGCGAGGACGTTCTCACTTTGCACACCGCGAATGAACGCGGTCACAAACCGCGCAACCTTCGCCGGATCCTCGCCGAAGCTCCGCGCGTTGATGACCGGATTGTCGGGATCGACGTTCACGTCGGCGACCGGCGCGAGGATGTGGTTGATGCCGAGCGCCTTCGCTTCGCGCGCGACGAGCCGTCCTTCCGCTTCCGCGAGCGCGACGTCGCCAGTCGCGGCGATCGCCATCGCCGGCGGCCAGAACGTCGTATCGGCGAAACGCATCCCGACGCCCGCTTCGAGATCGGCGCTCATCAACAAAGGAACGCGCGAGAGACTCTGCAATCGCTGATTGACCAGCGCGGTCTCGTAGACATTCGAGACGAACCAGATCACCCCGCCGACGTGCAACTCGCGGACGGCGTGCTCGAGCCGCAGATAGCGCGGCGACGTCGCATTCATGAACGTCCCGTGCGCACCGGCGACGAAGAGCTGGCCGATCTTTTCCGAAAGAGAGAGCGAGTCGATCACGCGGCGGAGGCTATCATTCGCCGGAATGTCCCTCCGCTTTCTCGCGGCCGCGGCGCTGCTCGTCGCCGGTTCCGCAATCGCCGCCGAGCGCCGCCTGCCGACCGGCGTCCTGCTCGATCCCGCCGTTCCCGCGCACCGAATCGGCAACACGCCGTTCGGACTCGCGCTCGCGCCCGACCATCGTCACGCCGCCGTGTTGCTCTGCGGCTGGCGACAGCAGGGATTGCAGATCGTCGATCGCACGTCCGGCGAAGTGCTGCAGACGCTCGATCAACCGGCCGCATTTCTCGGCATCGTCTTCGCCCCCGACGCAAAAACGCTCTTCACTTCCGGTGGCAACGAAGACGTGATCTATCGATATCGCTTAGAAGACGGCCGTGCGATCGCCGACGGCAGCATCGTCCTCGCCAAGAAACCCGATGCGAAAAAGAGCGGCACGCGCTACCCCGCCGGGCTGGCAATCTCCGCCGACGGCGCGCGCCTCTACGTCGCCGAAAACCTCGGCGATTCCGTCGCCGTCATCGACACCGCGCAGAACAAAGTCGTGCAGCGCGTCGAAACCGGACGTTATCCATACGCGATCGCCGTCACGCCGCACGGCGTCTTCGTCTCGGCGTGGGGCGAGCACTTCGTCGACGCATTCACCATCGACCCGAGTGGCACGCTCGTTCATCGCGCACACATCGAAGCAGGTCGCCATCCGTCCGCGCTCGTCGCAAACGCGGACGGCTCGCGGCTCTACGTTGCATCGGCGAGCACCGATTCGGTCGCCGTCATCGATACAAAGTCCGATCGCGTGATCGCGACGATGAATGACGCGCCGCCGGCGGGACCGCACGAAGGAAGCACGCCGAATGCGCTGACGCTTTCGCGTGACGGCACGCGGCTCTTCGTCGCGGAAGCCGACAACAACGCCATCGCGATTTTCTCGACGATCACGAACAAGCTTCTCGGCCGCATTCCGGTCGAGTGGTATCCGGCGGCGCTCGAAGCGGACGGCGACGAGCTCGTCGTCGCAAATGCGAAAGGTTCCGGCAGCGGCCCTAATCCCGAGATGTATCAGCCGGGACAAAAGTCGAAGAACCAAAGCGCATTCACGCTCGGGCAACTCGACGGAAGTCTGATGATGCTGCAAATGAAGGACGTCGATCTCGCGTCGACGTCGAAGCGCGTCGCGCGCGCGAACGGCTGGACTGCCAAACGAGCGACGCGACTCTACCCGCCCTTCCGTCACGTCATCTACATCATCAAAGAAAACCGCACGTACGATCAGATCTTCGGCGACATGAAAGATGGCGACGGCGATCCGTCGCTGGTCTTCTTCGGGCGCGAGATCTCGCCGAACCATCACGCGCTCGCCGATCGCTTCGGTCTGTTCGACCGCTTCTTTGTGAACGCAGAGGTCAGTGCACATGGGCACAACTGGTCGACGGCCGCGTATGTCACGGATTACGTGACGAAGAGCGTGCCGCAGCAGTACGGAAACAAAGGACGCACGTACGACTACGAAGGAACGAATCGCGGAAAGCTGGTCGAGCACGACGAGGATGACGTCGCGTCGCCGTCGACCGGATATCTGTGGGACCTCGCCATCCGCAAAGGGATCACGTTCCGCAACTACGGCGAGTTCGTCGCCGATCCGGGCGACTTCGGCGGCGTCGCCACCGACAAACGGCAGGCGACGAAGAAGGCGCTCGCGCCATTTACGAATTTCAACTTCGCGCCGTACGACATGCTCGTCCCCGATCAGCAGCGCGTCGACGCGTGGATGGCGGACTTCGAGCAGTTCCTGCTGCGCGGCATGCCGGCGCTGCAAATCCTTCGGCTGCCGAACGATCACACGATGGGCGCGTCTGCGAATCAGCGGACGCCGCACGCGTACATGGCCGACAACGACCTCGCCATCGGCCGCGTCGTCAGCGCTGTTTCGCACTCGCGCTTCTGGCGCGACACCGCGATTCTGATCCTCGAAGACGATGCGCAGAACGGACCCGATCACGTCGATTCGCATCGCTCGGTGATGCTGGCGATCTCCGCATACAACCGTCCCGGCACGATCCATCGCTTCGTCAATACGACCGATGTTCTCGCTACGATCGAAGAATTGCTCGGTCTCGAACCGATGTCGCAGTTCGATCACTACGGGCGGCCGCTGCGCGACGTCTTCGCGAAGACGCCCGATCTTCGTCCGTACGACGTCATCGTTCCCGACGTGAATCTGAACGAGCGCAATCCGCCGAACACGCCGGCCGCGAAAGCATCGGCGCAACTCGATCTCAATGAAGCAGACGAAGCGGACGACGAGCTGCTCAACCGCGTTCTCTGGATGGCGATAAAAGGCGATGACGTGCCGTATCCCGGCGCGACGCGGGCGCCGGTCGCGGCCATCGATCGCTGACTAGCGCGGATCGACGCGCAACACGCTCCAGCTGCCGCCGTCATTCATCAACGTCGCCGTTGCGTGGCCGAGTGTCGCGTAACGATCGTGCAGCATCCCGGTTTTGAACGCGATACCGACTTCGTTCGGGATCCACTTCCAGTCGAAGTCGACGGCGATGTTGCCATCACGCAGCGGACGAACGGCGGTGACGCCGGTGACCTCCTTCCGCGCGAGCGGGACGATGTCGACGGTGTCGTTCGGACGCGAGAGAAACCGTTTGTCGCTCAGCGCTTTTTCCGTCAGCACGACGTAGTCGCCGCGGAACAGCAGCCACTTCGCGGCGGCGAGTTGTTTCGCCGCGGTCAGCTGCGGCTCGTTCATCGCCGACTTGCGCATCGGCAGCGTGTACGCGGCGTTGGTGAACTCGTACTGCGAGAATTCGCCCGACGTCGTGACGAGCTCGCGGGCGGAGTCGGACGTCGGAGCAGCAAGCACAGGTTTCGCCGGAACGGCAGGCCGCGGCGCCGGCGCCTCAACCTTCGAACACGCAACGAGCATCAGCACGACCAACAGCGCAATCCGTTTCATCAGCGTCCCTTCGTCAACGTGTTGACTTCATCCTTCGTCAGCTCGCGCGTCTTCCCCATCTGCAGATCGCCGATACGAATCGGTCCGATCGCGACGCGCACGAGCTTGAGCACGATCGCGTCGAGCGCTTCGACCATTCTTCGCACCTGACGATTGCGGCCTTCGGTGATCGTGATCTCGAAGACGGTCTTGGTCCCGCCCGCTTCGCGCAGCCGTTCCACTTTCGCCGGCCGCGTCGGTCCGTCTTCCAGCTCGATGCCGCGACGCAATCGTTCCAGCGCTTCGTCATCGAGCACCTTCGACGCCTTCACGAGATACGTCTTCGGCACTTTGTAGTCGGGATTGTTCAGCCGCTCCGCGAACGCGGTGTCGTTCGTCAGGATCAGCAGCCCGCTCGTGTCCAGGTCGAGTCGTCCGACGGTGAATAGATAACGTTCGCGATCGGGCAGCAGATCGAACACGGTCGGACGTCCGGCCGGATCGCGATACGTCGTCAGATAGCCGGTCGGCTTGTAGAGCAGCACGTACGCCGGCGTCTCTTTCGCCAGCGGCTTGCCGTCCATCGCGATCTTGTCGCGCTCGAGATCGACCCATTCATCGGGATCGGTGACGACGCGGCCGTTCACCTTCACGCGCCCTTTGGCGATCCATTTGCGCGCCTCGGTGCGCGAGCCGGCGCCCGCTTTCGACAACACGCGCTCGAGCGTTTTGAGCGGGCGATCTCCGGGCGGCGGGCGGCGGACTGGGTTCACGGCGGCGAATATAGATGATGTGGGCTCCGCGCTTGCACTTCGCGCAGTGGGAGAAAACGACCTCATGCGACTCGGCAACATGCGCCCCAGCAACAACGTCGAAGATCGGCGCGGCAGCGGAGGCGGCGGCTTCGGACTGCCGGTGATCGGCGGCGGCATCGGCACGATCGTCATCGCCATCATCGCGCTGTTGTTCGGCGTCGATCCGCGAGCGCTGTTCAACGGCGGCGGATCGTCGGCATCGACCGAACCGCAGCAGGCGCCCTACTCCGCGCCGACAACACCCGGTGCGCAGGGCGGCGCACCGACCGACTCCGGCGCCGACTTCGTGAAGCGCGTCCTCGGCAGCACCGAGGATGTCTGGAGCGCGTACTTTCAACAGAAGCTCCGGAGCAATTACCGCGAACCGAAACTCGTCCTCTTCAGCGACTACGTCCAATCCGCATGCGGCAACGCCCAGGCCGCGTCGGGACCGTTCTATTGTCCGAGCGATCAGAAGGTCTACATCGATCTGTCGTTCTATCGCGAGCTGAAAGATCGCTTCGGCGCGCCGGGCGATTTCGCGCAGGCGTACGTCGTCGCGCATGAGGTCGGCCATCACGTCCAGAATCTCCTCGGCATCGCCGAACGAGTTCACGAGGCGGAATCAAACGCGAGGAGCCGGACCGAAGCCGCCGCGCTCTCCGTCCGCCTCGAGCTCCAGGCTGATTGCTTCGCCGGCGTATGGGGACATCACGCGCAGCAGATGAAAAACATCCTGGAGCCCGGCGATCTCGAAGAAGCACTCAACGCCGCCAGCGCCATCGGCGACGACCGCCTCCAGAAAATGTCGCGCGGCCGCGTCACACCGGAAACCTTCACGCACGGCTCATCACAGCAGCGACAGCAATGGTTCCGCCGCGGATTCGAGAGCGGCGACATCGATCAGTGCGACACCTTTCAATAAGCAAATCGGGTGCAGAGTGCTGAGTGCCGAGTGCTGAGTCGACGCTTCGCGTAGACGAGCTGCTCATCGTGGTCGAGCACTCAGCACTCTGCACTCAGCACTCAGCACTCGTGGACTTTGCCTGGCTTGTGAAACGTTTCTCAAGTCCGTAGAATCGCGCGCGCCGCGGAGCCCTCCTATGCCTGTCAAAGAAACGTCCTTTCCCGACTCGATCATCCGACGCAAAGCTGGTGTCGGTCCGGGAGAAGGTCCTGAAAAAGGACTGATTACGCTGCCCGGTGAGTCCGACCGCGAGGTTGCCGACCTCGGCAGCAGCACCTATCTCACCACTACCGTCGACACGATGGTGAACTGGGCGCGCGGTAACTCGTTGTGGCCACTGCCATTTGGCACCGCCTGCTGCGCCATCGAATTCATGTCGATGGTCTCGTCGCACTACGACATCGCGCGGTTCGGCGCCGAGGTTGTGAGGTTCTCGCCGAGGCAGGCGGATCTGATGATCGTCGCCGGAACCATCGTCGACAAGATGGCGCCCGTCCTCAAGAAGATTTACGAGCAGATGCCGGAACCGCGTTACGTCCTCGCGATGGGCGCCTGCGCGACGTCCGGCGGTTTCTACCGCGCGTATCACGTCGTGCAGGGCATCGACGAGATCGTGCCGGTCGACATCTGGGTGCCCGGCTGCCCGCCGACTCCTGAAGGACTCATGTACGGAATCCTGAAGCTGAAGGAAAAAATCGAGCGGGGTGAGATCAAGCGATGAGCACCCTCACCAAATTCAGCGCCATCCCCTACACCGGTCCGGCGCCGACGAATCGCAATCCTTATATCCCCTCCGACGTCGCCGTTCACGACGCGCGCGGCGCGGCGCTCGCGGAGAAACTCCAGCATGCGGCGATGCAGCAGGAGACGGGACAGGACCTTCCAACATTCATCGTCGAAAAATCGGCGATCGTCAACGTGTTGACGGTGTTGCGCGATCATCCGGAGCTCCGTTTCACGATGCCGCTCGATTGCTGGGGAGTCGATTATCCGCGCCGCGAGAAGCGCTTCGACGTCCTCTATCAGCTCTACTCGCTGCAGAACAACGAGCGTGTTCGCCTCAAGGTCATGGTTGGCGAGGATGAGTCGATCGACTCGGGAATCAACGTCTTCAAAGGCCTCGACTGGTTCGAGCGCGAAGTGTGGGACATGTTCGGCATCCGTTTCGACGGACATCCGAACCTGCGCCGCATCCTGACGCATGAAGCGTTTCAGGGGCATCCACTGCGGAAAGACTACGATCCGGCGCAGCGCTGGCTGCTCACGGAAAAAGACGTCGCGCAGCTGACGCCGGTCATCGACGATCGTTTCAAAGACGTCGACACCGACTTCGAGCGCGTCACGCTGAACCTCGGCCCGTCGCATCCTGCCACCCACGGAACGCTACGCATCGTAGTAACGCTTGACGGCGAGACGATCATCGGCGCCGATCAGGAGATCGGTTATCTCCACCGCTGCTTCGAGAAGATGTCGGAGACGCACACGTATCAGCAGGTCATCCCGTTCACCGACCGGCTGAACTACTGCTCCGCCATCATCAACAACGTCGGCTACTGCCTCACCGTCGAAAAGCTCCTCGGCATCGAAGCGCCGGCGCGCGCGCAGCACGTCCGCCTCATGCTCTCCGAGTTCATGCGCATCGCCGATCACCTCGTCTGCATCGGCACGAACCTCGTCGACATGGGAGCGCTCACCAACTTCTGGTACCTCTTCCAGCCGCGCGAAGAAATTTACGGTCTGATCGAAGCGTGCTGCGGCGCGCGACTGCTGCCGAGCTATCTCCGCATCGGCGGACTCGCGGTCGACGTGCCGACCGATTTTCTGCAGAACGCGCAGCGGCTCGTCGACATGATTCCGAAGTACATCGACGACGTCGAAAAGCTCGTCGATCGCAACAAGGTTTTTCTCGATCGCGTCGTCGGCGTTGCGCCGATCTCGCCTGAGGATGCGATCGCGTACGGCTTCACCGGTCCGTGCCTCCGCGCGTGCGGCGTGCCATTCGACGTGCGCAAATCGAATCCGTACATCGGCTACGAGACGTACGACTTCGACGTGCCGATCGCCGAGGGTGGCGATACGTACGCGCGGTACCTCGTGCGGATGGAAGAGATGCGGCAGTCGCTGCGCATCCTGCAGCAGGCCATCGATCGCGGCCTTCCGGAAGGGCCGGTCATGGTCGACAACCCGTACGTCGCGCTGCCGCCGAAGGAGAAGGTTTACAACGAGATGGAGTCGCTCATCTACCACTTCAAGCTGATCATGCACGGCATTCAGCCGCCGGTCGGTGAAGCGTACTTCCAGGTCGAAGGCGGCAACGGCGAGCTCGGCTTCCACGTCGTCTCGGACGGGACGAAGAACCCGTATCGCGTTCGCGTTCGTCCGCCCTGCTTCGCGATTTATCAGGCGTTCGGAAAGATGATCACCGGCCAGACGATTCCGGATGCCGTCGCGGCGCTCGGCTCGCTCAACATCATCGCCGGGGAGCTCGATCACTAATGGCCATCGAACGCGTTTCGCCCGGAGTCGTGAGAGTCGTTCCGAACAAGTTGTCGGTGTCGGAGCGGATGTACATCCCGCAGGTCCTCGCCGGCATGGTGCTGACGCTGCGGCATCTCGTGAAGAACCTGTTCAACATGAAAGGGCTGCCGACGATCTCGTATCCGGAGGTCAAGCGCGTCTACTCCGAGCGCTTCCGCGGCCGCCACATTCTCACGACGCGCGAAGACGGCACGACGCGCTGCGTGGCCTGCTACATGTGCTCCACCGCCTGCCCCGCCGAATGCATCAAAATCGAAGCGGGCGAGGACGAGCGCACGCGCGAGAAGTTCCCGCAGCGCTACGAGATCGATCTGCTGCGCTGCATCTTCTGCGGCTACTGCGTCGATGCGTGTCCCGAGGATGCGATCTACATGACGCGGGATTACGAGATGGCGATCGATACGCGCGCGCGCTCGGTGGTCGGACTGCGCGACCTCGTCGTGCCGCCGAATTTTCCGGTCGAGCCGATGGGCTGGCGTCCGTATTACGGCTCCATCGACAAGCACGGCACGGCCGGCGGAACGGGAATCGGACAGCCGAAACGAGAAGCGCCGTTCGCCGACGACGCTCCGCTCAATCCCGATCTCTATCGCGGCGCGTAGCACGCGCGCCGCTTCGCGGTATCATCCGCTCGGCTCTCCCCGCCTGTATGAAACCGCTCGAAACGACCGTCGAAGAAGTGCTGCGCAAAGCGATTCAGTCGGAAGTCGAGACGCGTGTTTACTATCAGAAGCTCGCGGATCGCGCCGGCGCGCCGGATGTGCGCAAGCGGATGTTGCAGCTCGCCGACGTCGAGCTCGTCCATCGCGCGAAGCTCGAGCGCAAGTATCGCGAGACGGTCGGCACCGCGCCGCCGGAGCCCGATCCGGTTTTCTTCGACCTGCCACTCGATCTCGACGGGCTCGACATGCCGCACGCGCTGAAGCATGCGCTCGAGCGCGAACGTGATTCGGAGAGCTACTTCCGCTTCATGGCCGAGCGCGTTCCGAACACCGAGCTCGGACGACTTTTCATGGAGCTCGCGGAGACGGAGTGGAAGCACAAGACCGATCTCCAGGCGGAGTACGACGCGGTCTCCGATCCCGAGCAGTTCCTGATGGATATTTAGCGTTGCGCCAAAAACAGTCAGGCGAGTGGTTGCCCACTCGCCTGGCCGCTCTCTCTCATACAACGCGCGACCGGAAGGAGGTAGCGTCCTGTATGGCTCTCTGTCGTCGGTTGTCGTCCGCCAACTCCAACCGCCGACATGAAGCATTCTCCGCACTCGTCATGAGCGCGGCGTGAGGCGATTCATCAAAATCGAGTTGTGACGCGGCCGGCTGACGCGAAAGCATCAGCGGCGCGTGCGCTTCGCCGTGAAAGTTCCGTGAGCGGTCTCAGCGATGAACGCGGAGGCCACTTCGATCGCTCGCTCGAGGTTCTCGGCTTCGGAAACGCCCGAGCTCTTGCGCGGCTTGAACGAATGATCGCCATCCGTGAGCCACTCGATGCCGATCCTTTTCGACAGCTCGTAGCCCGCGACGTCATCCTGCGTGCCGAACGGATCACGCGTTCCCTGAATGATCAGCGCGGGCGTGCGCAGCGCCGCGAGATGCTCGGTGCGCGTTTTCGCCGGCTGGCCAGGCGGATGGAACGGATAGCCGAAACAGACCAGCGCGCGCACTTCGAGCTCGTCGGCGACCATGCTGGCGATGCGGCCGCCCATCGACTTCCCGCCGATCGCCACCTTCTCACCGCCGCCGAGTTTCTCGACGACGTCGCGCCATGAATCTACCAGCACCGGCTGGCGATCGGGCGCACCGCTTTTCTTTCCCTCGCGACGCGCCGCCATGTACGGGAACTCGAAGCGAACGACGCGGATGCCGCGCTCGCCGAGGCCGCGCGCGACTCGTGCCATGAACGGCGTATCCATCGCGCCGCCCGCGCCATGCGCGAAAACGAACGTCGCCTCGGCATCCTTCGGTCCATCAGTGAGAAACGTGCTCATGGTTTAATCATCCCATGCTGAAGCGCACGTTGCTCGCGGTCGTAGTCGTGACTCTGCTCGTCGCCGCCGCGCCGAAGCCGCCGGTTGGGACCGCGCCGGCGACGATCGCACATCCGATGGCGATGTTCCTCGCGAAGATGTCGAACGCGAAAAAGGTGACGTTCAGCGCACGCGCCGTCGGCAAGCGATTCTTTCTCGAGGAGAAGAGCGGCGTCTCCGTCTACCTCTTCAATGGCAGCGACTATCGCCGCGAAGCGTTCCTCAAAGGCGTGACGCTGGCGCAGGCGATCAAGCGCTACGACAAGCGTTAAGGCTCGAGCGCGCGGCTGCCGCGACAGAGCGATTCGACCGTGCCGTCGTCGCGCACGACGAACGTCTCTTCGATGCGCACACCGATGGCGCGTTCGGGAAAGTAGAGCCCCGGCTCGATCGTCAGCACGTCGCCGGCCTCGATGACGTCGCTGTTTGCCGGTGAGAGCGAGAACGACGGCTTCTCATGAATCTCGAGTCCGACGCCGTGACCGAGCGAATGGACGTAACCGGACAAGGTCGCCGGTGTGCGGCGCGTCGTTTCGTAGCCGCGATGCTCGAAGAGATCGCAGACCAGCGCCTGATAGAGCGAAGCGGGATTGCCGGCGCGCATCGCGTCGCGCGCACGCTCGAACGCTTCCAGCACGTGACCGTGAATCGTTCGCAGCTCGTCGGGAATCGGACCGACGCAGAACGTTCGCGTCTCGTCGAAGAAGTAGCCGCTGTTGCGATCGAGCGGAAAGATGTCGAGGACGATCGGCACCGATGGACGAACGAGTGCGGACGCGTCGCCGCGCGAATGCGGGATGCCGGCATCGCGTCCCTGCGAAAGGATGGTGTCGTGATCTTCGATCATGCCGTGACGTGCGATCTCGAATGAGACGAGCTGCTTGAGATCGCCGATCGTCAGCGCGCGGCCGTCGTGCACGACGCGATCGCCGTCGATCGTTGCGGCGCGCAACACGTCGCGAACGCGATCGATGACGAGCTCTGTCCGCTCGCCGACGGAGCGGATCGCATCGATTTCCCACGCGTCCTTTCGTTTGCGTCCGAGCTGGATGAGATCTTCGCCGTCGGAGCGATAGACGATTCGTCCGCGTGCTTCGACCTCCGCGGCCACGCCGTGATAGAGCTGAAACGGTACGTTGCCGAAGAATGCGACGCTGCCGTCGGCGCCGAGGTCGGTGAGGATGGTGTCGTAGAAATGCGCGTAGCCGGCGGCGGAGTTTTTTGCTTCGCGGAAGAGGCGGTCGTAAGCGTAGTCGTGCGCGAGCCGCGTCTCGAGTCCGGTCGCCGCTGCTTCGTCGCGCTCCATCGGATACGAGACGAGGACCGGCTCGCGGCCGGCGAGCTTGATCGCGTAGCCACGCGTCACTTTCGCGCCGCGCGTGAGCCAGCGAAACGACGCGTGCTGCTGCTCGTGCATCGGCACGATGACGGCGCCGATACCGCGCGCGGACATGAGTTGATCGAGATCGGCAATTATTCAAAAAA
>JAOBAU010000185.1 GCA_025463165.1 Acidobacteriota bacterium
GCTTTTCCCTTTCAGCCACACGCCGGAGCTCATCTTCGAAGTGCTCCTCTTCGTGATGTTCACGCCGCCGTTCATGGCTGCTTTCGTTGCGGCGACCGGCGCGAAATCGTCAGGCGACACCGATGGCCTGACGCCTTTCCTGGCCGCGCGGCCGCTGACGAATGGAGCGCTCATCGCCGCCAGGATGAAGGCGATGATGTGGAGCACGCTTGCCGCGTGGAGTCTCGTCTTAGTCGCTGCGCCGATCGCGCTGAGACTCTCCGGCGCCGCGCCCGTGGTCATCGAACGCATGCATCGGTTCGTCGAAGTGATGGAGTTGCCACGCGCGATTGCGATCGTGTCACTGGTTGCGGCGGCATTGCTCGCGTCGACGTGGAAGCAACTCGTGCAGAGTTTGTTCATCGGCATGAGCGGTCGCGAATGGCTGGTGAAGGGGAGCGTGTTTGCCACCCTGACGTTCCTCGCCGTGGTGCTGCCGCTCGCTGTCTGGATCAGTCGAAGCCGGTACGCGATGGCCGTGTTGTTCACCAACTTCGCGCTGATCGCGGCCGTTCTGGTTTGCTTCAAACTGTCTGCCGCTCTCTGGATCACAATGCGGCTGCGTGACAAACGGCTCCTGAGCGATCGCGCGCTGGTCATCGGCGCGATCTGCTGGGACGTCGCCGTATTCGCGCTCTACGGTCTGCTGGTCTGGATCGTTCCTCTTGCACTCATCGCGAAGTACGTTCTGGCACTGGTCGCAATCCTCGAAGTGCCGCTGGCACGACTCGCCGCGGCGCCGCTGGCGCTCGCGTGGAATCGGCATCGATGAGCAGGAAGAGCGTCATCGGCGTGGTCGCGATCGTCATTAGTCTGCCGCTGGTGCTGGCTGCATTCGAGGCCATCGCGTACCGCGTTCAGAATCGCAACAACGGCTTCATGATCTCGTCGGGCGAGCAGCGGGAGTATTTGCTCTACGTCCCGCGCCGCTATGACCGCACGAAGCCAACGCCGCTCGTGATCAGCATGCACGGCGCCGGCGGATCACCGACGCAGCAAATGAACCTGACCGAGTGGAATCAGCTCGCGGACCGCGAAGGGTTCATCGTCGTCTATCCCTCAGGACTCGGAGGCGCCGGCCCGCGAGTGTGGCGCGTCGGATCCGATTTCGCGAAGGACGTCCGGTTCATCGCGGAGATCATCGACAAGCTGGAAGCGTCGTACAACATCGACCGCGCGAGAATCTACGCGAACGGATTCTCGAACGGCGGCGGGATGGCGTTCGTGCTGTCGTGCACGATGTCCGATCGAATCGCAGCAGTGGGGATGGTTGGCGCCGCGCAAACCCTGCCGTGGAGCTGGTGCAGAGAACATCGAGCCGTACCAATGATCGCGTTTCACGGAACCGCCGATCGCTTCGCCTTTTACAACGGTGGCCAGTCGTGGGTCGCCCCTCATCCCTTTCCGGCCGTCCCGATCTGGACCGCGACCTGGGCGCGACGAAACCGCTGCGAAGCGAAGCCTGTCGAGTCGCTGGCGGCGCGTGATGTCATGCGTCGCGAATACACGCGGTGTGCCGACGACGCGGCCGTCGTGCTCTACACGATTAAGGGCGGCGGGCATACCTGGCCGGGCGGCGGACCGCTTCCAGAGTGGTTCGTCGGAGCGGACAGCCGCAGCATCAATGCGACGAGCACGATGTGGACGTTCTTTCGTGGGCATCCGCTGCGCGAGGAAGAGCGCTACTCAGCGCCAGCTGACGACGCGCAAACCCTGGAACGGACGAAAGTCAGCGTCATTGAACGTCACAAGGGTTAGTTCGTTCACGTGCGCGATGCCTGCGATCTGGCCGTCCGCGAACGGCGGTGTTGTCCCTTGTGCGACCAGGCGCGCACGCTCCCTGGCGTGCCATTCCGCCGCGGCGCGGTCATAGTCGAGAATCGGCATCGTCGCGAGCACGACCTCTTCGAAATACTGAATGATTGCCTCGCATGCCGGCTGAGCTTCCGGACTACACCGTGCTGTGGCTTCGGTCGAAGCGGTTCAGACACGATATTGGTATCGAGCAGGTACTTCAGACTCACAGCCCGACTTCCCTGCCAGGTCGGGCGTCTCGCAGAACGTTGAAGATCTCGTCGGGATCGATTGCCAGTTCGGAGAGCTTCACTTCGCGAGTGAATTCATCCCACGCCTCCGAGAAACGGCGAGATCGGGTCGCGAGCCGCTCGTACTGTTTTCGACCGATCTGAGCGCCGAGCACACACCTGCGCTGCCGCACTGGGAGCGTGGCTAGCCGGGACGGGCACAGAGTAGGGACGACACAGTTCGAGTCCCTGCGAGTCTCGACGCTGGAAGTCGAAGATTCTTGAGGACGGAAAAGCTGGCTGGGAGACAGGGAGTCGAACCCCGATTGAGCGGTTCAGAGCCGCTTGTCCTACCATTGAACGATCTCCCAGAACGATCGCGGGGGCGGATGCTACAGCGCGCCTAACGCCACCGTCAAGACCGGAATTCCGAACCGGGACGGGCCATTCGGTGCGAGAATTCGAGTCGATATTTTGAGGATGAGATCGTGCTCCCGGAAGTCTTCGAATGCCCGCAGTGCCAGCGACAGTTCGTCTTCGAACTGGTCGAATCTTCCGACGATCGCTCGATCTACTGTCCTCAGTGCAAGCGCTACCTCGGCGAGAAAGACGTCAATTTCGTCCTCCTCACCGAGATCGACGAGCTGAGCGAACGCCTCCGTTTCGAGCGCGACCGGCTCGAAAAAGATGAGGCGGTCTACGCCATGACCGATTGCGACGCCGAGCTACGCGTCTACGGCACGGAGATCCACAAAGTCGTCGCCATCCTCCGGAAAACGCTGGCCGATCTCGAATCGCTGAAGCAGTCGTACAGTTGAAACGCCGCCGCCTTCCGCTCGACGGCATCCTCGTCGCCGACTTCTCCCGCGTCCTCGCCGGTCCGCTCTGTACGCAACTCCTCGCGGATACCGGCGCCCGCGTCATCAAGATCGAAGAGCCGCGCCGCGGCGATGAAACGCGTCGCTGGGGACCGCCGTTCATCGATGGCATCAGCGCGTACTTTCTCTCAGTGAACCGCGGCAAGGAATCGCTGGCGCTCGATCTGCGCAACGAGCGCGACGCGGAAGCCGCAGAACGACTGCTCGCACGCGCAGACGTCGTCGTCGACAACTTCCTCCCGCCGCAGCGCGCCGCGCTCGGCATCGCCTCCGTACGCGCACGCTTTCCGCGACTCGTGCACTGTTCGATCTCCGGCTACGACCGCGGCACGGCCGACGCGAACGCGCCCGGCTACGATCTCCTCGCACAGGCCGGAGCCGGACTGATGTCGATCACCGGCGAGGCTGATGGCGAGCCGATGAAGGCCGGCGTCGCGCTCGCTGACGTGCTGACCGCGCACCACGCGTTCGGCGCAATCAACGCCGCACTCGTCGCACGCGAGCGAACCGGCGACGGCGCGTCGATCGAAATCTCTCTCTTCTCCGCGACGCTGGCGTCGCTCGTCAACGTCGCGCAAAGCGCGCTCGTCACCGGACGCGAAGCGCGGCGCTACGGCAACGCGCACCCGTCAATCGTCCCGTATCAGACGTTCCACGCCAGCGATCGGACGTTCGCGGTCGGCGCCGGCACCGATCGTCACTTCCGCGCGCTCTGCGATTCCGTCCTCGGCGACCGCGCGCTCGCAAACGACGAACG
>JAOBAU010000351.1 GCA_025463165.1 Acidobacteriota bacterium
TCTCACCGCTCCGCGGCCGCAACTCACCGGCAATGAGACGAAGCAGAGTGGAAGCACCGCACGCGGGAGGACCGACGATGGCGGTGTGCGTGGTGCGTTCGAAGGTTGTTGATATTTCTAAGGTGAAGTTCGGATAGGCGAAGGTTATGGCGGCTAAGGAGACTTCGAGCACGCGGGGATTCTAGTGCCGAGGCATGAGGTATGAGGTATGAGTCGCTTCGCGTCGGCGAAAATCCTCGTGAACGCGAAGCGACTCATACCTCATACCTCATGCCTCATACCTATCTTCTCGGCTGTCTCCGCATCGGCGCCTGCATCGGCTGCCTTTCGTCCCTGCGCTCCAGCGCCGTGCGCATCCGATTCCACTGACTCTCGGTCAGCACGCTGCGCATATCGACCAGCAGCATCAGCTCTCGCTCGAACAGTTTCGAGCGTGCTTCGCTGAGGCGGGTGGCGGCGGTGCGGATGTTTTTGCGGTCGAGCTGCGGTTGATCGAGCTCGCCGCGGAGTGCGATGTTCTGCTTTTCGACTTCGCCTTTGAGGTCGATCAGGTCGTTGGCGGAGGTGCGGAAGATCGTCTCGAGTTTGTTCTGCTGATCTTCGGTCAGCGCGAGCTGCGTGACGATCTCAGGCCGGCGCCACCATTTGCCTGGGGGCAAATCGGCGGCGAAGACCGTGGCCGCCATCAGCAGCATTGCGCCGAGCGCGAATGCGAGCCGTCTCGTCATAGCTTGCTCTCTCCCGTCTTCTGTTTCGGATTCTCGGCGACCCACGATTCCCATTCGACGACCTGATGAAAATCTTTCAGCTCCTCGGATTGCCATGGATCGCGCGGCACCGACGGTTCTTCGTTCACGACGACAACCGCTGGCGCTTGCGTGGTTGCCACCGGTGCGACCCGCGTTGCGCGCGCCGGTTTCAGCGTTTCGTAAACGACCGCGCCGCCGAGGAGGAAGGCGAGCATCGCGGCGGCGGCATAGCGACCGGTGCGAACGTTGAGCTGCTGTTCGTTGCGGACGCGGCGCATGATCGAAAAGCGCTGGCGCTGCCAGAACGTTTCCGGTTTCGTCTCGGTCGAGCACGCGGCAGCTTCGCGCAGCTTGCGCTCGAGCCGGTCGTACTTCGCCGCGCAGTCGGTGCACTCGGCGAGGTGCATCATCACCGGCAGCGATTCGCCCGGCTGCGTGTAGTAGGTCTCGAGCAGATCGGCTTCACTGTAGTGCTTCATCGGATCTCCATCCGGAAAGCTCTTTCCGGACTTTGTGAATGGCGCGGAAGAGATGAGCACGAACGGTTCCGGCGGACAAGCCGAGGTGTTCGGCGATCTCTTCGAGCGCAAGGTTCTCGTAGTGTCGAAGTCGAAAGATCACTTTTTGCTGCGACGACAACCGCTCGACGGCTCGCTCGATGGCGACGCGAAGCTGACGCGACATCAGCTGTCGCTCGGCATCCGGTCGTTCGTCGATGGGTTCGACGAGCATGATCTCACGGCCGTCGCCATCGTCGGAGCGCGTGAAGAGACTGACGAAACGGCGGCGGCGCAGCGTGTCGCGCGAGCGATTGATGGCGATGCGCGTCAGCCACGTCTCGAGCTCCGCGCGTCCTTCGAACTTCGTCAGGTGCGTGTACGCCTGGACGAACGTATCCTGCGCGATGCCGTCCGCGTCCGCTTCGTTGCGGACGATGGCGAAGGCGACGCGATAGATGCGGCGCTGGAAACGTTCGACGATCGCGGCGAACGCGGCTTCGTCGCCGGCCAGCGTCCGGTCGATCAGGTCGCGGTCTGACGGCGCATCGTTCAAATCGCTCACACGGAATGTGACCACGTTGCTCACTCCAATCAGACGACGGCTGAGGCGGAGCGTTTACACGATTGTAGAGCGACGCCCCGACACGTACACGCCGGTGAAGATCATCGCCGCCGCGACGAGCGCGATGGGGCGGATCTCTTCGCGGAGAAAGATCGCCGCGAGCACGACCGCGATCACCGGCTGCAGATACGAATACGCGGCGACGAGCGAGCTGTCGGCGTGGCGCAACGCCCACGCGTTCAGCAGATAGGCACCGACCGTCGGACCGACGATCACCGTGGCGAGCGCGAGCCACGCGCGGAACGGAATGGCCGACCATTTCTCATGCGCGAGCGACCACGCACAAATCGGCAGCATCACGATCGCGCCGATCGCGAACATTCGCGCGATCACGCGCCGCGCCGAGAGCCGCGCCATGGCCGGCTTCGACTGCACGAGATAGAGCGCATACGAAAGAGAGTTGCAGACGATCAGCAGATCGCCGATCCACGACTTGCCCGCGCCTTCGAATCCTTCGCCGGCGACGACGAGCAATGCGCCGGCCGCCGCGAGCGCGATCCCGCCGATCTTCGCGGCCGTCGGCACCTCGCGCCCGAGCACGATCGCGGCGCCGAGCGCGAAGACGGGAATGGTCGTGATGAGAATCGCCGCGACATGCGCGGAAGTCAGCGACAGTCCGCCAAGAAAGAACGTCTGATTGATGACGACGCCGAGAATCGCGTAACCGAACACCCGCTTCGAATCCTCACGCGACAGCGGTTCAGAACGGTCGCCGCGCACCACCAGCTGCATCAGCAACGCCGACCCAAGCACACGCGTGTAAGCAAACGAGAGCGGCGAGAACACGCCCATCGCAAACTTCGAAACGATGTAGTTGATCGAGAAGAGGAAGGCGGCCGAAGCCAGGACGACATGAAGGCGAATCGGGTGCTGAGTGCTGAGTGCAGAGTGCTGAGTCAATGGGGATCTCGACCGCCGTTACTCAGCACTCAGCACTCAGCACTCTGCACTCTGCACGAGTTTTACTGTTCCAGCCAGACATCGTAATACCGCACCGGCGGCGGTACCAGCGACGTGCGCAGGCCGCGCAGTTCGGGTTTGTGCACGACGAAGAATCGGTCGTGGAACAGCACGGCCAGCGGCGCTTCGCGCACGATCATCTCGTTGAGATGACGATAGATCGTCAGGCGCTCGTCGGTATCGTTCGAGCGGCGCGCCTCCATGATCATCTGATCGGTCTCAGGCGTCGACCAGTAGAAGCCGCGCACGCCATTCGATTCCGAGTGGAAGAAGACGTAGAAGAAGTTGTCGGAGTCGGGGAAGTCGGCGTACCAGTTGCCGCAGAAGAACGTCCCGTGTCCCGCATGATTCAGATGCGCACGTGCGTCGGTCGCGGAGTGATGCGTGATGCGCAGCCGGATACCGATCGCTTCCAGATCCTCGGTGATGCGCGCGAGCGTCCCGTTGTTGCGGAACTCGTCCGTCTCCCACGTCCGGTACTCGGTCTCGAAGCCGTTCGCGTAGCCGGCCTGACGCATCAGCGAACGGCCGCGCTCCGGATCGTACGGCAGCGCGCGCAGCGATTCGTCATAGCCGAGCAAGCCGGGCGGCAGGAGTGATTGCGCGGGGACGCCGAGGCCGGCGAAAACCTGCTCGTTGATCTTCTCGCGATTGAGCGCGTAGTTGATCGCCTGCCGCACCTCGACGCGATTGAACGGCGCGACCGAACAGTCGTAGCCGAGGTAGGAGGTGTGAAGTTGCACGGTGTTGTGCATGTAGGGCGCGTAACGCGCGTCCTGCTTGATGTCGCTGACGATCTTCAGCGGGATGTTGTGCGCGACGTCGATCTCGCCGCGGAAGAACGCGTCGGCCACGTCGCGGGCGCTGCGCAGGTCGAGACGGAACGTGAGCGAATCGATGTGCGGCAGTCCGCTCAGGTAGTAGTCGCGATTGGCGCGGAAGCGAACGTGCTTTCCTTCGACCGCTTCCTCCACTTTGAACGGACCGGCGCCGATCGGATTCATCCGGAAGCGGATCGGATCGCGGTTCAGCTCTTCGACCGGCACGATCGACGCCTGATGCATCGTCAGCAGCGCGAGGAAGAACGCCACCGGTTCGGACAGCTGGATGTCGATCGTCATCGAGTCGCGGACGACGAGCCCGGAGCAGGTCCGCGAACGGCCGCTGATCACTTCCGCCGAGCCGCGGACGCTGCGCATGATCCATTCGGCCTGCGCTTCGAGCTCCGGATAGAGCAGACGCACGAGGCTGTCGCGCACGTCGGCCGCTTCCACCTGGCGGCCGTTGTGGAAGCGCGCGCCGCGGCGCAGATGGAAGCGATAGACGAGTCCCTGCTCGAGCACTTCCCATCGTTCGGCCAGCGCCGGCATCAGCTCCGCGCCCTCGCCAAATGCGACGAGCGTCGCGTGCAGCGTCTTGGTGAGGAAGCCGGCCGCCGACGACGTGGTGAAGAGCGGATCGAGGTTGAGCTGCTGCCACAGCACGGTGCTGACCGTGATCGCGCCGCCGTCCTGCGCTTTCGGCAGCTGGAAGCGGCCGAGCTCCTGCTTGAGGAGCGTCGATTCGTGGCTCAGCGTGTTGGACATCTGATTGAGGTCCATGACGCTGAAGTTGCTTTCGCGCGCGCCCTGCTGCACGACGTCCATCGACTTGACGATCGTCGCGCTCTCGGTCGCCAGCACGGACGTCGACTCGAGCACGTTCTGCACGAGTCCCATGATGTTCTGCATGGCGCGGCTGATGGCGCGGCTGCCCGATTCCTGCTCCGACATGGCGCGCTTGAGGTGCTTGGTGTAGTCGCGCACCATCGAGGCCTGTTCGCCGATCTTCCGCGACGTCTGCGACTGCTGCTGCGTCGCGGTCGCGGTCTGCTGCACCATCTTCGTCACTTCTTCAATGGCCGCCGTCGCCTGCTGGCTGCCGCGCGCCTGCTCTTCGGTCGCGTTGGCGATCTCGGAGATGGAGCTCGAGGAGCGATCGGTGAGGTCGAGGATCTTGTCGAGGACAAGCTCCGCGCGAGCGGTGAGGCCGACGCCGTCGTGTACGCGATCGCTCGACTGCGTCATCTGATCGGCGGCGCGCTGCACGCCTTTCTGCACGTTCTGAATCAGCGTCCGGATCTCATCGGTCGAGACCGACGTCCGCTCGGACAAGTCGCGGATCTCATCGGCGACGACCGCGAATCCTTTTCCGCGCTCGCCGGCCTGCGCGGCGATGATCGCGGCGTTGAGCGCGAGGAGGTTGGTCTGGCCCGCGATCTCGTCGATGACGCGAACGATCTCGCCGATCTCCTGGGAGCGATCGCCGAGCTCGCCGAGCGCGACTTTCGCCTCCTCGACCGAGACCTGAATCTTGCGCATCCCGTCGACGGTGCCTTTGACGGCCTCGCGTCCTTCGGTTGCGGCGTCGCGCACGTAGCGCGAGAGCTCCGCCGATTGCTTTGCCGACCGACCGATCTCCTCGGTGGTCGCATTCATCTGCACCATCGAGCTGGCGGTCTCGATCGCGAACGACGAGAACGACTCGGTGTTCGTCGCCACTTCGTTGATCGACGCGACCATCTCTTCGATGGCCGAGGAGGTTTGCTCGACGAATTCCGCGAGGGTGTCGGCGATCCGGCTCACTTCTTCGATCGATGCCGACATCTGCAACACCGACGTCGACGTCTCCTCGGCGTTCGCGGAGAGTTCTTCCATGCTCGTCCGGACGAAGTTGATCGACGTGTCGATCTGCGTCACGGACGTTGATGTCGATTCGGTCGAGACGAGTTGTTCTTTCGCGCTCTTCGCGAGAATGCGCGAGCGGCCGCTGATCTGTCCGCTGACGCCCGAGACGTCGGTCGCAAGTTGCGCGAAACGGCGGATGGTGCGTTCGAGATTCGCGACGAGGGCACGCAATGCGGCCGACATACGCGCGGAGTTCGCCGCGGCGTCGATCTCGTGTGAGGTGAAGGAGAGGTCGCCGCCGGTGATCCGATTCAGCAGCTCAATCGACGATTCACGGCGCTTGAGTGCGCCTGCGATCCAGAATTGGAAGATCGTGACGCAGATCGTGCTCGTGACGAGCGCGGCAAGCATCGCCTGCCACCAGATCGTGAACGTGACGCCCGGAATCAGACGAAGAATGATCCCGAAAGACGAGATGCAGGCGACCACGAGCAACCACATCTGTTGTGTGCGTCCGAAGCGCGTGATTGCCATAGACCGTCAGAGCGCGATGCTACCATGCCGCTCCTTGAACGAGTACTTCGCGGCACGTCGCGCGCTCATTGATGATTACCTCGCGAAGCTCGCGTCGCGCACCGGAGCGCCGCGGCCGCTCGCGCCGCCGATCACGCGGGCGATGACGTCGGCAGGGAAGCGCGTGCGCGGCATTCTCGTGCTCGCGGCAGGGGAGTCGGTCGGCGTCAAACCGGAGAAGTTGCTCGATGCCGCGGCGGCGATGGAGCTGATTCACGCGTCGTCGCTGGTGCTCGACGATCTGCCCGCAATGGACGACGCGCAGCTTCGCCGCGGTGCGCCAACGCTCCATCGCGAATTCGGTGAAGACCTCGCGATCCTCTCGGCGGTGGCGCTCCTCAATCATTCATATGGACTCGTCGTGAAGAGTCACGCGGCGCTGAATCCGCGGCAGTGGCCGATGGCTCAGGTGCTGAAACGCGTCGTCGACGCGGTTGGCTGGGATGGGACGATCGCCGGAGAAGCGGTCGATCTGCACAGCGAGGGCTCGACGCTCGACTTCGACACGCTGGAGTTCATCCACTCGCGCAAGACCGGGGCGCTGTTCGTCGCTGCGGCTGCGATCGGCGCGATGATGGGGAACGTGAGTCCGGCCGCGCTCGGACGGATCGAAGTCTTCGCGAAGAACCTCGGGCTCGCGTTCCAGATTACGGATGACGTGCTCGACGTGACCGGCTCGCCGGAAGTGCTCGGCAAGGATGTCGGCAAAGACGCGCAGCGGCTGACGTTCGTGAAGCTGGCGGGAGTTGACGGGGCGAGGAAGCTGAGCGAGGAGTTGGTCGAGACGTCACTCGCCGCGATCGCGAATCTCGGTCCCGCCGCGAAGCCGCTGCGCGATCTGGCGTTGCTGGTCAGAGATCGGGTTAGCTGAGCCCGGAATGAAACCCGTCAGAGCGGCATTTACACGCTCGCTTTTGGCGTGGTATGTTCCGCGCCGTTTTTCGCGGCTCCCCGCCGTAAGCCCAGGTAGCTCAGTTGGTAGAGCAGAGGACTGAAAATCCTCGTGTCGGCGGTTCGATTCCGTCCCTGGGCACCATTAAACTCCTTACGAATCAACCTCTAAGCTCTCCCTCGTCGAGCGGATGCTCGCGCTTAGGCCGAGAAAAACCGGCAGAAACCGAGCGTAAGCGGGCAGGTCCGGCGCGATAGCCTTTGTGTGTTTCATTTTGCCCGCGCGCGGGCGTCGGTCGGCAGTCGATCCGCCGAGTTTCAGGAGTGTTCTTGTTTCTTCGACTGCCTGCGCTTTCAAGTCGAGCGCGTGTTTGTCGAGGTCATAGACGCCCTCGGTGACGATGACGCCGGAGTGGTTCGCGTACTTCGAGACAGCGTCTACCGACCCTCGGACGAAGAGCGGTCATCATCGCATGACGAATCAGCTCACGCCGCCCAACTCCTTCAGGTTCTGCGGCAGACGAGATCCATTCGCCTGCAATCCACCTTTCTACAATTTCATTGTGATTGAAGTGTGTGTGCGAGCGTACAATCGTAGCGATCCAGGGTCGCTTATGAAACCGCTGCTCTTGACGGTCAGCCTTCTTCTCGCCGTTGCGTGCGGGGTGGCGGTCTACCTTCAACACGAACAGCAACTCGATTCGAAGTTTGTTGTGCTTCGCTTCGACCGTGAAGGCGCAATATCCGGAGGACTATGCAACGTGGACGTCTTTGTCAACCGGGTCAAAGTCGGAAGCGTCGGGAATGGACGAACGGAAAAGTTCCGGTTCACCTCGGGCCCGGACGGAAACAACACGATTTACGCAACGATGGTCCCGCGGATCGGGCCCGACTTTCGATCAAACACAGTTCAGTTCAAGGCTCGTGAAGGGGAAGTTGTGTACGCGCGATATGAGGTCGACTCATGGGTCATGAAGATGAGACCTGATACGAGACTTGAAGTCGCGCCGCTGAAGACAGGTGCCGAGCGCCGCAGCTTTGCCAGCGCGGCTCCCGACGATGGTGGAAAGTCGTCCAAGCCTTCGTGGGAAGCAATCAGTGCGATCACTGGCGTGCTCAGTCTCATCGTCGCGGTCGTTGCTCTTTTCAAGCCGTCGTGAGCCAATCGCAGGCGGTTCGATTCCGTCAACCACTCAAATCAATCCAGGTCACTCTTTCTCGGTCAGTTAAGCGCGCCCGCGCTTTGAACTTGCGTTGCGGCTATTCCGAGGTTGGGGTGAATCGCTCCGGCCCTTCGGCTCAGCCAGTTAGCGCATGCGCTCGCGAACTCCGCACGAATGTATCGATGTCTTGCTTCGGCGCCGCGGCCACGAATCGCAACAGATGCGGAACTGCGCGCAGGGCTTGTCGACGCGATCTTGACGGCGGGTTCGGGCACCATTGACTCCGTCTCCCGCGTTACTTCGCGGTCCCTGTCCCCGGCTTACCATTCACGGCCGTGGGAATTGCCGCTGGATAAGTTGATGTCAGCAACAACCGCGTTGTGGATTTGCCGGGTCGATGCGTGGGACGCATTCCAGACGAACGTCCCCTTTCATTCGCCTTCCTTCCGTTGAGCCATCACGCGCGTCCGGTGCGTGCGAATGCTCCGTTATTTTTTCAGGCGGGGCACGGTTTGTGTTAGTGTCTCTTTCGGTCAATCCACCAAAAATACTCTCTCTCCCCGCGTTCGCATTGGCGCACCGGTCAGATCCTTCTTTCAACCAATAAGGAGCGACTTTCATGAGAGATCCAAAAGACGATAGCGATCACCTCGAACACCTCCGCCTCGCGTGGGATCGCCGGCAGTTCGGCAAAGTCCTTGTTGCGGGGGTCGGCGGACTGACGCTGGGAGAGCTCGCCTTCGCGCAGTCGCCGGAACCGAAACCCGATTTGACGGTCGATGTGGTCATTGTCGGGGCAGGTCTGTCCGGTCTGATCGCAGCGCGCGAGTTGAAGCGGGCGGCCGCGAAAGCAGGCAAACAGATCACACTCGTCGTCCTGGAGGCGCGTAGCCGAATCGGCGGGCGAATGTACGGCGAGACGGTCAGCGTCAGAAACGAAAAGGGTGAAAACGAGCTCGGTTATGTCGACTTCGGCGGGCAATGGGTTGGTGACACACAGACCGAAATGCTGGCGCTGGTGGCGGAACTGAACATCGAAAAGTTCCTCAGCTGGGAAGAGGGGCGAAGCATTCAGTCGTGGAAACCGCGCGGCAGCGCGACAGCGCAGGAGACAGGTTTTGACGGCGACCTCTCGCATGTGCTCAAAGGCGATTGCGTCCCTCCGCTCATTTCCGCCGCCGACGCGGCGTGTAAGGCGCCTCCGGTGCTTCCCGATTGTCAGAAGAATTCGGAAGAGGCCGGCGTTTGGAACGGCCTTCTCGCACTGTCGGTGGATGCGAAACAGCCATGGAAGTCTTCGAACGCCCGGACACTCGACAGCCGTACTTTTCAGGACTATCTGAATGATGCAGAGGCATATGGCTACACGAAGTGGTTGCCCACCATGCAGTCGCACATCGGTGGTTCCGGTGGTTTCGAGCCGGAGCAGGTGTCTCTGCTGCACATGGCCTGGTCCCAGAAGGTTGCTCCGCAGTCCGAGACTCCCGAGAAATGGTTGCTGAAAGGCGGAGCGGGGCAGATTCCTGAGAGGCTGGAAGAGCAGCTCGGACCCTGCATTCTGAAAGGAGCGCCCGTTACCGATATCAGGCACGACATAGCAGGCGGCGGCGTGATCGTCACAACGACGCGGCCCGTGAATGAACCGCTGAACCCCTTCATGAGGTTCAAAGCAAAGGCTGTAATCATTGCCATCCCGCCGCCGCTGCGGAAGAAAATCAAATTTGATCCTCCTCTGTCGTTGTCATACACCGGCTTCATGAACGGCTCGCCCATGGGCTCGATGTCGAAGGTTCACGCGGTTTATGACCGCGCTTTCTGGCGGGACAAATGCCTCAGCGGCAGTGCGGCCGGCAATTTGAAAACGTGCGAATTCATCGCCGACAGTTCCCTGAAAAGCGGTGAGCCGGGCATCCTGACGTCCTTCATCGCGGCCGAGCGCAATCACTGCCTCCGTGACGCCAGCGAAGCGGAGGTCCAGGAACTGGTGCTCAGGGACTACGCTTACTATTTCGGCGAGGCTGCCCTGACGCCGAAAAAGTTCTACCACGTCAACTGGGACACGGAGATGTGGACCGGCGGGGCGTTCACCAGCTTCCTGCTCCCGAACATCTGGACGTTGTATGGCGAGCAGGGCTGGCGTGAGCCTGTCGACAAGAAGATCTTCTGGGCCGGCACGGAGACCTCCGACAGATGGCCAGGATACTTCGACGGTGCCATCCGCGCCGGAATCCGGGCAGCCGGAGAGGTGAAGGACCAGGCGAAGATCTTCTGATGCCGGATTGACATCGCACGTCCTTGCCGTACACTTCCTCTGCCGCCTGTGTGTGGTGACTTGTCAGCCTAATCCTCGGCGCCGAGGAACGGGGGAACCAAAGCGACGGCTTGCCACCGTCCGGGGTGAACGAGGCCAAAAGCCTCCAGGGCTTCCAGCCCGAATCCGACAGCTAACCTCGTAGGCAGCCGGAAGGCAGGCCTCAAACGCCGCGAAACGATTCGCGGCGTTTGTCTTTTCCGCCGCAAATCCACACTGTTCACCTTTCGTTTACATTCTTCTGGTGCTAAGCTTCGGCCAAATTTTTGAGGGTCAAATTCTGCGGCGCGGGTGGGTCCGAATCCAAAGTTCGGAACCTCTCAGACCATCGCTTTGGATTCCGACCCGATTTGAAAAGTGGTCATTGGAAGGTAACTAACTGAGTCCGTTTGTCTTGTCGGATCAGCGGTCATCGGCCGTCGATCTGCACAACCAGTCCGCAGTCACGAAGACCATCCAGTGAAAGGAGCCGATATGAAACGGTGCCCCAATCCACGTTTTGTGGCCATCATCGCCACCGCACTCTGCCTGCTGCTGATTGCCGTCAGTGGTTTCGCGCAGAGCTCCTCCGGAAACATCTACGGCAAAGTCCAGGCGAAAGACGGTTCGGCGCTTCCCGGAGTAACCGTCACGCTGAGCGGCGTAGGCGCCCCTCAGAACTTCGTCACCGATACCACGGGTAACTTCCGCTTCCTCAACCTCGATCCCGGAACGTACACGCTGAAAGCGGATCTTGCCGGCTACGGCACGAACACGCGTAATGGTGTTGCGGTCCGCATCGGCCAGAACGCCGATGTCACGCTGAGCCTGAACCCATCGGTTTCCGAATCGATCACCGTCACCGCCGAGGCGCCGTTGCTGGACGTCCGGAAGGCCGGCACGTCGGTCTCGGTGACCAAGGTCGAGCTCGAGCAGATCCCGACTTCGCGCGATCCGTGGACGGTTCTTCAGTCCGCGCCTGGCGTGCAGGTCGACCGTATGAACATCGGCGGCAGCCAGTCCGGCCAGCAGTCGAACTACATCGGCAAAGGCGCCTCCGGAGCGCAGAACACGTGGAACGTCGACGGTGTCAACATCACCGATGAAGGCGCCACCGGTTCTTCTCCCACGTACTACGACTTCGACGCGTTCGAAGAAATGCAGATCACGACCGGTGGCTCCGACCCGCGCATTCAGACGCCAGGCGTGCAGCTGAACATGGTCACCAAG
>JAOBAU010000386.1 GCA_025463165.1 Acidobacteriota bacterium
AACAATGAAATGCAGCATTGCTGCGTCATTCGGAGATCGTGATGGAGCTCAACCGGCTGGAGCCCGAGCAGCGGCGCGCGTTCGACGAGGACGGATTTCTCGTGCTGCGGAACGCGCTCGATGCAGACACTGTCGCTGCGCTCGTCAAAGCAGGCGACCGGCTGGCGGGCTCGTTCCTCGACAAACCGCCGGTCTCGCATAAGACGAATTACAACCATCTCGATCTTCGTCCAGGGCTGCTGCGCGAGCAACCGTTTCTTTCGCTCGTGACGCAATCGCCGGCCGTCCCTCTCATCGTCCAGTTGCTGTCACCGAATATTCATCTTCATTCGACGGCGATGATCTACAAGCGCTGGGCGGGCGAGGACGGGACGCCATTCCGGATTGGCTGGCATCGCGATATTCGCATTCCGCGCGATCTCGGCCACAGCGGACTGCCGCGCGTCGGGATCAAGGTCTGTTATTGCCTCACCGATTTTCCGGAACGCGATTCGGGAATGACGCTCTTCGCCCGCGGCAGTCATAAGAAGACCGATCCGCTCGCGCTACGGAAGGGCGAAGTCGATCCGGACGACGTCGAGGTGTGCGACATGCAACTCAATGCCGGCGACGCCTTCATTTTCGAGAACCGTATTTTCCACAGCGCCGCGCCGAATTTCAGCAAACGGACGTCGAAAGTGATCATGTACGGCTACGCCTATCGCTGGATGAAGCCGGAGGTCTATCTCGAAAATCCCGACGACCGTCGCCTGATGATGCTCGATCCGATCACCCGCCAGCTCCTCGGCGGCTATAAGGACATCGACACGCCGCCGTGGGCATTGCAGGACTGGGCGTCGCGCGCAGGCGTCATGCCGCCGGCCATTCCGTGGACGGTGGAGGTCTGACGATGGATCTCCGTTTCCACTGGATGCTGCCGAAGCCGGGCGAAGTGGCGATGCAGACGGCGCTCGACGCCGTCCGTTTTCGATGCGAATCAATGACCAGCCGGACGTCGCCGGCGCGGCTCACCGATATGGACGGCTGGCTGAGGTTCGCGCGGCATGCAGAGGAAGCAGGAATCGATTCGTCGCTCATTCCATTGACGCGCAATGAGCCCGATCCGCTGCTGGTCGCCTGCGCGCTCGCGCAGGAAACGGAGAAGCTGAAATTCATCATCGCGTATCGGTCGGGATTAATGCAGCCGGCGACGTTCGTGCAGCAGTTCAATACGCTGTCGCGCTTCAGCGATGGCCGTGTCGCGCTGAATCTTGTCGCCGGCAGTTCGACCGCCGAGCAACACGGCTATGGCGATTTTCTGTCGCACGATGAACGGTATGCGCGCGCCGAAGAGTTCCTCGCCGTCTGTCACGCGTTCTGGCGCGGCGGCGACGTCGATTTCAACGGCCGCTACTATCAGGTCGAGCGAGGCCGCATTCACACGACGCTCGGCATGCCCGCGCCGGAAATTTATATCTCCGGCCACTCCGAACAGTCAGAAGAGCTGGCGGTTTCGCAGGGGACGACCTGGCTGCGTGTCGCCGATGCGCCGGAGAAACTGCAGGCGTCGGTCGGAAGCATGCGCGCGCGCGGCGCGGCGGTCTGTCTCAGCGTCTGCATCATCTGCCGCCCTACGCGCGAGGAAGCGATTCGCCATGCGCAGAGCATGCTGCCGGCCGGTACGACGTCGAACCTCACGGCGGTCAAAGACGATTCGCGGATGTACGCCGAATCAGCGGCCATTGAGCGCGACGCCTATTTCCTGAAGCCGTGGCTGTGGGCCGGACTCGCGCCGCATTATGGTCCGGTCTGGACGACGCTGGTCGGCACGCCCGACGACCTCGCGGAAGCATTCATCGAGTACAAGAGAATCGGCGTCAGTGAATTCATCCTCTCCGGCTGGCCGGAGATCGCAGAGCTCGATCTCTTCGGCCGCGAAGTGTTACCACGTGTTCGCGAGCGCGAGAGCCGCATGCGAGGCGTGGCGTGAACGGCGCGCTTCGCTTCCACTGGATGATGCCGAAGGGCGGCGAAGTCGGGATGCGCACCGCGCAGGAAACGACTCGTGTAGCAACGCGGAAATCCGAATCGCCGGCCGCAATCCCCGACATGGAAGGGTGGACGCGCTTCGCGCGCAACGCCGAAGAGGCCGGGATCGAATCGGTGCTGCTGTCGTTCAGCCGTTACGAGCCTGACACGATTCTCATCGCCTGCGCGATGGGTCGCGCCACCACAAAACTGAAATTCATCGTCGCATACCGCTCGGGACTCATGCAGCCGGCGACGTTCGTGCAGCAGATCAATACGGTCTCCGCGCTGACGAACGGGCGCGTAGCGATCAATGTCGTCGCCGGCAGTTCCACCGAGGAACAGCGAGGCTATGGCGATTACCTCGAGCACGACGAGCGTTACGCGCGCGCCGACGAATTCCTCGGCATCTGTCGCGATTTCTGGCGCGACGGCGCCGGCGTGAATTTCAGCGGGAGCTACTATCGCGTCGAGAACGGCCAGATCAACACGCCGTTCGTCGATCCCTCGCGCAATGCGCCGGAGATTTATGTTTCCGGACACTCGGACGCCGCCGAACGGCTCGCCTTCTCGAAAGCATCCGCGTGGCTGCGGCTGATTGATACGCCGGAAAACCTCGCGCCGCTCGTCGCAAAAATGCGCGCCGGGGGCCTGGAGAGCTGTCTGCGTCTCTGCGTCGTCTGCCGCCCGACGCATGACGAGGCGGTCGCGGCTGCGAAAGCGCTCCGTCCGAGCGAAGCGATCGAGAAAGAAGAACGCGCCATCCTCGAGGCGAGCGATTCAAAGGGATTGAAGGATGCGCTCAACGCCGCCGATGACGTCGGCTGGCTCGATCGGAACCTCTGGGCAGGGCTCGTTCCGTACTACGGATCCTCGGCAATGACGCTCGTCGGTTCTCCGGAAGAGTTGTGCGATGCGTTCCTCGCCTACAAAGAGATCGGCGTGACGCAGTTCATCATTGCCGGTTGGCCGAAACTCGAAGAAATGATGATTTTCGGGCGCGACGTCCTGCCCCGAATCCGACAGATGGAGGATCAATCGTGACCGCAGAAGCCCCGAGCGCCTCGTATCGCAAGATGTATTACGGCCACCCCGAAAACGTCTTCTATGGCACCGATGACGGCGCGCAGGACGGCTCCTTTCGCGAATTCGCCGAGTTCCGCGCGCACTACGAAAGCGTCGATCCCGCGCGCCGCGACAACATCCACATGATCAGCGTCGTCGGCGGCCTGTACGGACTGAACCTCATTCCACTATGGAAGCCGAAAAAGCTGACGATCTTCGACGTCAACCCGACAGCCATCACCTATTTCCGCCTGATCCATCGCGCCTGGACGACGAGCAATGACGCCGCGCAGTTCCTGCAGCGCCTGACGGACGGTGATTACGAAGCGTTCGACGACGAGGAAGAATTCGTCCGCGAGAACATTCAGTTGCGCCGCAAAGACGCGCTCCCGCGCGAGCGCGGCTCCAGCAAACGTTCTTATGAAGAGAGCTGGCAATACGCGCTCGAGCATTTCGACGTGACGAAAAAGATCATGCTCGAATCAGAGCTCGAACTGCGCGGCGAACCGATGGAAAGCGACAGCTTCCGCGAATTCATCCGCGGCAACAAAAACATCTGGATCTACGCGTCGAACATCACCGAGTTCCACTATTTCGACCTCGACTTCGAGCATCCCGACAATGCCGTAGTCCTGCAGATCATCCACCCCGAACAACCACAACTCCTCGACCTCGCCCCGCACGCCGGCAGTCCTGTGAAGGTGAAATTCGAGATTCCGCTGAAAGCCGAGCCGCTCGCCCACCCGCCCGTCAGCAAATCGCGCATCGCCACAAACGCCGCCCCGCCCGCCACCGGAACGTTCTCGCAGGCAATCCGAACGGGAAACCTCGTCTTCCTCGCTGGCCAAACCGGTCGCAATCCCGAAACCGGCGAGCTCGAAGAAGGACTCGAAGCACAAACGCATCGAATGCTGTCGAATGTCGACGCCATCCTCAACGCCGCCGGCTGTACGCCAGCTGACATCGTGAAAGTAACGCTGCTGATGGCCGACATCAAAGACTTCAAGGCCATCGACGCCATTTACGCCGCGTGGCTCCCGGGACGCGGAATTACCCCGCTCCCCGCGCGAACCGCGTTTGCGGCGCTCGGCTTACCGGCGGGAGCGCGGGTAATGCTGGATGTGGTGGCGGCGGCGCCGAAGGGAGGCTAGTTAGAAGCCGTTCGGCACGAGTCCGGGGCACTGTTTCATCAACACGTCCTTGTGTTTTCTCAGGACATCGAGATCTTTTGCCACGGGATTACCTCCGCGGTCGACGGCGCGTTTAGTGGCCTCAAGATCTCCTTCCATCACTGCGATGAAAAGCTCGACGTCGGCATCGACGACGCCTCCTTCTTTGACGCACTTCATCATGCGCAGGATGGCCTGCTCGCGAGGCTCGGGTTTTGGCGCAGAGGCGTTCGCGCCAGGCACCGCGGCATCGCCGTCTTTGCGGGGATCCTTCGCGGCCTCTCGGGTTGCTGCTTTGTGGACCTCTTTGACACTTTCCCACCACGAAACGGTGTCAGCGATCAGTTGTTTCGCGGAAACGACCTGTTGATTCATCTCCTTTGACTGCGCCGCCACGTTCGCTTTCGCGGAGGCAAGCACGTCGTGCATCTCGCGCTGCGACTTCTCGGCGGTTTCTTTCGATTCGCTGGCGGCAACGCCAGCCTGCGTTCTCAGCGCCACGACATCTTCGAGAGCACTGCTCTTCAGCTTTTCGATTTCCTTCTGCTGTGCAGCGATCTGCTCGTCTACCGAGTTCTTCACGATGCCGTTGATGCTGACAAAACCGCCCAGCGTGGCGATCACGCCGACGACGCCGATCGTCCACATAATGCGCTGCACGCGCTTATAGAAATCCTCCCGAATCTCGGTCGCGAGCTGATGCGACCGCAGTTCCAGTTGTGAGGAAGCATTCGTATATGCCGTCTCGATGGCCTGCTTAAAAAAAGCGTACTCCCGATCCCGGTCCTCGTTCTCCGGCATGACGACCTCCTGCACTCGGAGTGTCGCAAGCTACCGATTCTCCTACCCGTCGGTGGCAACACGCCGTCATGCTAAAGTCGCCCCTCCGATGCTCACCATCCTCGTCGTCGACGACAACGCCTCTTTCCGCGCGCAGGCAGCGCGGCTTTGCGCGGAGGAGGGATTCGCGACTGTGACGGCGGGCTCGCTGTCGGAGCTCGCGGCGGTCCTCAGCAGCGCGACGCCTGACCTGGCGCTGGTCGACATCGAGTTGCCGCAGATTCCGGGACATCGTCTTGGGACGCTCATTCGTGCGCGGCGCTCGATTCCGATCGTGCTCGTCTCCGCGCTGGCGGAGGAGCATCTGCGGCGTTTGTTCGAGGCATCCGACGCCGACGGCTGGATTTGCAAGCCGCTGACGCGCGACAAGTTGATTGGGGCGGTCACTCGCTTCGTTGTTGCGAACAGGAAGGAGCCGCTGCTTCCTGACGCGGCGTCGGCCGCACCTCGCGCCGGTCAGCGCACGTCCATTCTCCTCGTCGAAGATGAACCGATGATCACCGATCGGGTCACGTCGGCGCTTGCGTCCGACTACGACGTCACCGTCGTCACCGATGGCGACACGGCGATTCAGCAACTCCTGCTGCGCGATTACGACGGCGTGCTGCTCGATTTAATGCTGCCGCATTTGAGCGGTTTCGACGTGTTGCGAAACATCATCGTGCGCAAACCGGCACTGCTCAAACGAACGTTCATCATGACCGCGGCCACCGACGAATCGCTGCAATTCATCGAGCGCGCCGCGGTGGCGGGGATTCTGCGCAAGCCGTTCGAGATCGCGATGCTGCCGGAATTGATTGCATCGGCGATCAAACAGCAGACCTGACGCGTGGCCGGAATCGAGCTCTTTCGCGGCGACATCACGACGCTCAGCGTCGACGCCATCGTCAATGCCGCAAATCCCGGACTGACGCCGGGCGGCGCGGTCGGACTGGCCATTCATCGTGCGGCCGGACCGGAATTACATGCCGAATGCATGAGCCTCATGCGCGGCTGCCATCCCGGCGACGCGGTCATTACAGGCGCCCATCGCCTTTTGGCGAAATACGTCATTCACGCGGTCGGTCCGTCATGGCACGGCGGCGAGGATTTTGAAGCGGAGCGGCTGGCGCAAACATATCAGCGCTGTTTCGCCCTCGCCGAAAAACACGGCGTCCGAAGCATCGCCTTTCCGGCGATCAGCTGCGGTTTGTACAGCTATCCGAAACCGGAAGCGGCGGCGATTGCAATCCGCGAGAGCGGCGCGGCACTCGCGCGCGGCGGGTCGGTCGAGCGGGTGATCTTCGCTTTATTCGCGGAGGATGTTTTCGACGCGTTCAATGAGGCACTCCGCGTGCGATAATTCGGTCACTACATTCATATGACCGACGCACAGTTCTTCGCCTCAGGTCATCCCGTAATGAGCCGGTTCATCGACTGGGGACCGGTCGCCTTCGGCGTTCGCCTCGGCATCGCCGCCGCTGTCCTGCTGCTTCTCCCCGCGGCGATCGTCGGAGTCCATTCCTTCCCTCTGCCCGGCGACGATCGCGGACTCTGGTTCGAGCCGAACTGGTCGCTCGTGTACGTGATCGTCTTTCCGAGTCTGTTCGGAGGACTCGTTCACATCATCTCGCTGATGCGAAACGCGTTGCGGCTGCTCACATCTGATGCGGTGAGAGTCATCCTTCGCGATGGAGAGCCGGCGGCCGATTTCGAGGCGTACATTGCGAAACGGATGGCGGCCGGAGCGACACGGTTCCGATGGCTTTGTATATCGCTTGCCATCATCCTCACGGCAGTCCATGGCGCGACGCTGGCGCGATTCCTCATTACGCGCGAAGGAATGCCGCCGGTTCTCGACTGGACGACTGAATTCACAACGGGCCGGATTCCATTCAGAGCAAACGTCGCCTTCGATTTGCTGGCTTATTCGGTGGAGTGCTTCGTCATCTTCGTCGGTTTCTTCTTCGTACTGAAGTTCTGGTTCTTCCTCAATATCTTTTCGCGAGCGCTCCGCGACGAGTCGACCGATTACACGTTTAACCCTCTGATTAACGATCCCGACCAGCGCCTCGGTCTCCGGCCTCTCGGCGACTTCATGAATCTGTACCTCTTCCTTGTCATCGTTTTCGAGGCCTATGTCCTCAGCCGCCGATTGCAATTAGTCGGCAAATCGGGCGACTTCACGCTATCCGGTTATGTGACGGCGCTCGCCGATCGCGCACATCTCCTCGGCAACGCGCTGTCCGAGCGAATGTACCAGTGGCACACCATCGACGCCGGGCTGTGGGCGCTGCTCATCTTCATGACGCTGCCGCTCATCGTCGCCGCCTATTTCCCGCTATGGACATTGCGGCGGTATGTGGGCAAACGACGCTTAGATCTGTGGGAGGAATCGGTGCGTGATCATGACGAGGCCGTCAAGCGCGAAGACGATATCGAAGCCGCGAGACTATGGAAGAAGATGTCGCAGCTGAAAAGCACACAGCTCTGGCCCAACGGCGACAGTGAGGGATGGCTGCTGCTTTCGGGATCGGTTGCCATCAGCATTGCAGCATGGGCTCCGCCATTTTGCGCATGGCTGATCGGACTGGCCGCGACGATCGGCGCCGGGAAGTTGCTTGGAAGCCTCAAGCCTTCGCGGAGAAGCGATTAATTACCGCCCACTCACCCGCACCACACTCACTTCACTGCTCCCCACATGATTCTTCGGCGTCCACGTTACCGGTCGCGTGACCTCCGTCGGCTCCTGGTAAAACGACTCCAGCATTTTCGTCAGCGACTCGCGATCGAGATCGCGGCCAGTTCGTTCCAATGCACGGACGAACAACTTCGCGGCCGCGAGCGCCGTAGCGCGGACGGGGGTTGGGGCGGGAAGCTCGGCGCGGCCGGCGACGGTGACATCGGCGCTCGACCACGGCACGGCCACGAACACGTTCGCGCCGTGCGGGGGCGGCGGGACGTAGTACGCGGCGGGGACGAGCAACGTGTTTGTGGTCAGCGGCAACGGCGTCATCAGCACGAGAATGTTCGGCGCGTGGGGATCGGTCGTGATGCGGTCGCCGAGATCGGGCGGTGCCTTTCCGGCGACGCGTACCTTTCCTTCGGTCGATGCGATCAGCGCGCGGCATTGCTCTTCGAGTCCGGCGAGGATCTGGAATCCGCCGGTGCCGAGGGCGGTGATGGTCGGGATGTGCGCGTCGGCGGTTCCGAATGAGGGGGCGATCGCGAACGGCTCTTCATCGAAGGTGAAGCGCGGCTCGATGCGGCGTCCGAAGATGCCGCCTTTCGCATTGATGCTCGCGTAATACGCGCTGACGACTTCGCGCACGCCGCTATCGCCCGGCGGCACGATCACGCCGACCACGATCGCGTCATCGCTGGTTCCGGGATCGCGATCGCTGCCGAGCAGCGGCAGATAGGCGACGAGATCATCGAGATCGCTCATCGACATCCGATAGCGCGGCATCGCCGGCAGCAGACGATTCTTCGCCGGATCGCTGCCCATCGTGATGGCGCGCTTCAACATCGGCAGCGTGTACGGCGGATGCGTACGCCCGCCGGCCGTCGCCACTTCGTACGGTTTCGCCAGCGCGTCCCACTGCAGATTCGTCGGCGTCACGCCGCCTTCCGCTCTCCCCTTTCCGTCGCGGCCGTGACAGCTCGCGCATGGCATCGCCGTGGCGCCGACTTCAACGTCTTCGGTGCCGACGAGTGCGACGATCGGCGTGCCGGACTGGCTCTCGCCGGTGCGATAGATCGCCCGGCCGCGCAGTTGTTGCGGCGTCAGCGTCGCGGCGGTGAGCGCGTGTGCGGCGAAGAGGAGCGCGAGCGTGACGGCGCGAGCGCGCGTCATGCGATCAGTGCGTGCCCGCCGGGGTTTCGCCGCGATCGTTCGCAACGCTGACGATCACGTCATAGACGTCTTTCGGCTTCGCCAGCGCGAAGATTTTCTTCCACAGTCCGGTGCGATCGTTGCCGGCGATCATTAGGTTCAGGTGTTCCTCGCGCGTCGCCACGTACTGACCGACCTTTCGCAGCGCCGCCTCAACCTCCGCGGGCGATCCGGTCAGGAAATACCAGCCGCGCTTCGCGTTCATCTTCTTCGCGTAGTCGTGCAGCACCGCCGGCGTGTCGTTGGCTGGATCGACCGTGATGGAGATCAGATTCACTTCGGCGCCGAGGCGCGGGCCGAGCTCCTGCTGCGCGTGAATGAACGCGCGACCCATCACCGGACAGCTGCCGGTGCAGCTCGCAAAGAACGAGTTGATGACGACCGTCTTTCCCTTCATCAGATCGTTATAGAGATCGACGCGATGGCCATCCTGATCGACGAGTGAAATGTTCGCGAAGTACGACGCCGCGGGACTCTTCGGTGGCTCCTGCGCGAACACCGAAACGGCGGCCAGCAGCACGAATGCGAAAACGAATTGGCGCATCACTTCCCCTTCTCTTCGCCGCTCATCCGATCGATGACGGCGACGATCGATGAGGGAGCGGCCAGTCCGTCGATCCGTTCCCATCGACCCATCTTCTCATCGCCGACGAGCACGACGGGCGAATGCGCGGCGGGATCGGCGTTGAAAAGGCCGAGCGATTTCAGCAGCCGATCGACGTCCGTCTTCGCACCGGTGACGAGCGTCCATCCCGGTTTCGCGCCGAGACGTTTGCTCCAGACGGCGAGTCGCTCCGGCGTGTCGACGGTCGGATCGATGCTGACGGAAATCATCGCGACGTTGCGCGTGCCGAGCAGTCGCTGCACGCGCGCGAACGTCGCGCCCATCGTCGGGCAGATCGTCGTGCAGCTGGTGAAGATGAAGTTCATCACCACGACGCGGCCTTTCACGAGGTCGGTGTAGAAGTGAACCTGCTGGCCGGTCGCGGTGAGCATCGGCACGTCGGGGATCGTGTAGGTGCGCGAGGCGGCGGGCGGCGGAGCCGCCATCAGATGATGATGATGTTCCTGGGAAACGGCGGGGACAGCAATGGCGAGCGCGCAGAGCAGGAGAAAGGGACGATTCATCGGGGCTCCATTTCAGGAGTGTCGCATGCGGCGATTTCCCTACCCTCTTTCACGCCGGCGCGCGGCCCGGCGTCTTCATCGCAGACGATGAGGGTGACGATCGTGGTCGGCAGTCTGCGCGCCGGCGGACAGGAGCGTGTCGCCGCGAACATGGCGAACCACTGGGCGGCGAAAGGGTGGCGGCCGTCGATCGTGACGATCTATCAGCGCGGACGCGAGATCGCGTTCGACCTGCATCCGAACGTTACCGTGCATGACGTCGGCTGGTTCCGCGCGCCGCGCGAGCACGAGCTTGATGCGGAAACGATGAGTGCGGTGGCGCGGGCGATGAATCTGTCGCGCGATTCCGAGGAGACGCTGCTCGCGGACGTGGTACTCGTTGGGCTGTTGCGGCGAACGATCATCGAGACTGCAGCCGATGCGGTGGTCTCGCTCGGTGATTCGACGAACATTCGGATGTTGCTTGCGACGGATGGACTACCGATGCGGCGGATCGTGTCGGAGCATTGCGATCCGCGGTTTTGCACGATCGGCGACTGGGAAGTTTTGCGGCGGCGGTTTTATCCGCGAGCGGATGCGGTGGTGACGTTGACCGCGGACGCGGCGGGTTTGATCGGGCGATACGGAACGCGCTGCACCGTCGTACCGAGCTTCGTCGTCGCGTCGCCGGTGCAGCGCAGTGGCACAACACATCACCGCGTGATCACCGTGACCAGGCTCGATCCTGCCAAGCGAATCGGGATGTTGATCGAAGCATTTGCGCGCGTTGCGCTGCAACATCCGCGGTGGCGGCTGGAGATCTGGGGCGACGGTCCGGAACGTGCGCGAGTGGATGCACACATCGAGCGGCTGTCGATGCGCGACCGCATCACGCTGCATGGCGCGACGCGTGACGTCTCCGCTGCGCTTGCGCGCGGCGACATCTTCGCGATGACTTCGGCGACAGAAGGATTTCCGAATGCGCTTTGCGAAGCGATGGCGGCCGGTTTGCCGGCGGTCGTCGTCGATTGCGGCGCAGGCGTTCGCGACATCGTGCGTGATGGCGTTGATGGACTGCTCGTTCGCAGTCACGCCATTCGCGACTTTGCATCGGCGCTCGAGCGGCTGATGTCGAATGATGATGAGCGTCGCGCACTCGCGGCACGTGCGCCGGAGATCGTCGAGCGCTTCAGCGCGGCGCGGGTCATGGGTCAGTGGGAGGAACTGCTCGGATGGAACTGATTCAGATGCTGTGGGTCGGGCCGCGGCTGTCGGTGATGGAGCGGCTGGCGCTGACGTCGTTCGTCGCGAATGGACACGAAACGCATCTCTACACCTACGGCGACGTCGACGGCGTACCGGCCGGCGTCGTCGTGCGCGACGGCCGCGAGATCCTGCCGGAGTCGATGATCTTTTTCTATCGCGAGCATCGCTCGTATTCAGGCTTCTCGAATTTCTTTCGCTACAAGCTGCTGCTCGAGCGCGGCGGCTGCTGGGCTGACACCGACATGATCGCGTTGCGGCCGCTCGCCTTCGACGATGAGTACGTCTTCTCGAGCGAGGACTCGCCGAAAGGGGCGGTGATCAACGCCGGCTTCATCAAAGCACCGCGCGGCAGCGAGGCGATGCGCTTCGCGTGGGAGACGTGCGAGGCGAAGGATCGCGACAACATTCGCTGGGGCGAGACCGGACCGGCGCTGGTCGGCGCGACCGTCGAAAAATTCGCGCTGCAGCGTTTCGTTCGTCCGCCGGAGGTGTTCTGTCCGATCGGCTATCGCGAGTGGGAGTTACTGCTCGCGCCGGAACCGCCTGCTTTGCCGCTGTCGTCTGTGGCGGTTCATCTCTGGAACGAGATGTGGCGGCGCGGCGGGCGCGACAAAGATGCGTCGCACGATGCGGGCTCGATGTATGAGGAGTTGAAGCGGCGCTACGCGATCAGAACAGAAACGCGATCCGCCGCAGGAAGCGCGAGTACTTCATGATCGTCTCGACGTACTCGTTCGCCAGCTGCTCGGTGTAACCGCGCTCGGCGAGAAACGTTCGCGTCTCGCTCTTCCACGCGTTGCGCGCGGCGGCGTTGCGCGGCGTGCCCATGTAGCGGCCGACGACCTCGTCCCAGTCGCCGAATTTTTCCATGAACGCGACCTGGAACAGCTCGCTCGTCGCGGCATCATTGCGCATCGTCGACTGCGTCTTGTCGTACGCGATCTTCATCGCTTCGCGCATCGCGGCCATGCCGCGGCGTTCGGCGACGCGATTCACTCGATAGATCTCGCGCAGGTAATCGACGGAGCCGCGCACGTAGCGCTTGCCCGAATAGCCGCCGAAGATGAAGCGCGCATCTTTCGCGGCGCAGCGCACCGAACCGGCCGGGTGATAGGCGTTGCGATGACGCGACGCGAACGACAGCGAGTCATGATCCATGAAGACCATTCGCAAACGCCATTCGCCATCTTCGAAGACGCTTCGCAATCCGGCGTTGCGCGATACGAACGATTCTCCTTCGCTGTGTCCGCGCGCGCCGAGGAGCGTTCCCCACATGCGGCCGAACTGCGCCATCGCGTCGAGGTAATTCGCGTTGGCGCGGCGGCGATTCGCGCGCACCGCGTACGCGGCGTCGAGATAGCTCGCGTAGCTGCGATACGGAATGCGCGGCGGCTCGTAGACGCAGAGAATCTCGTCGAGCAGCTCATCGGCGAAACGCCGTGCGGCGGCGGGCGTGAAGTCGACGCCGCGATCGCGGCCGAAGAAACGCGCATCGCCGTTCGGCGCGAGATATGCGGCGAGCCGCTCGAGGCGAAAGGACGTTGTCCCGACCTGCACCGCCTGCGCCGGCTTGATCTGGCCGAGGAATTCGAGCGTGAGCGAGAGCTCGTTGATCGGCGGCTCGCGATCCTTCTTCTGCTGGCTGGCGAGCTCCGCGACGCAGTCATTCATCCGCTCGCGCATCGCTTTGTAACGCTCGCCGAAGACGTGCGGCTCGGTGAAGTAATCGAGCACGTCGAATTCGCCGTCGGGCGTCGGGATCGTGTAGACGGTGGCGAGGTGAATCGTTCGCGACATCGGCGCATCTACGCCGTGCACGCTGCGATAGAGCCGCGACAAGACGCTCGCCTGCGACGTCTCGAACGCGAGGAGATGTTCCATCGAGCCGCCGTGCAGGAAGTGCGAGTTCGGCACGATGTAGCCGCCGCGCGAGAAGACGACGTCGAACGGAAACGGCTCGCGCACGCCGGCGCGTTTGATCTCGATCTCGATGTCGCTGCCGGGCGGCTTGATCACCGCGACGACGGTGCCGACCGGATGCTCGACGAGCGTGTTGATGTCGTCGCTCGTTCGTTCGGTGGTGAAGCGAATGGTCGCGTCGCGGCCGAGGTGCTCGACGATCGCCCGATCCATCGGCGCGAGCGTGGAGAGGATGTGATCGGCCTCTTCGTAGACGAGGTGGTGACCGTAATCGGGCTTGCTTCGCAGTCCGCGCGAGCGGCGGAGATCGCGTTCGATTTGTGCGACGACTTCCTTCGCGCCGAACGTGTATCGCGCCAGCGTCAGACGGCAGTCGCGTGCGGCGATGTGAAGAAAGTCGCCGAGCCCTGTATCGGTGGCGATCGATTCATGCACGCGCGCGAGGCGAGACATCCGTGCGCGAAGGTGGTGTGCGTCGATGCCGGTGATGCGGAGCTCGCGCATCCACCAATGCCATTCCGATACGTCATCGGTTCGGAGCAGAAGATGTTCGAGGATGAGCGTTGCCGCGCGGCGCACAGGCCACGCTTCCGCGCCGTCGCGCGCAAGCTCCGCCGCCGTCCGCGCCAGTGCGCGGAGGTAGCCGCGTTGCGCGAGCACGGCGTCGACGAGCAGCGCGAGATCGCGATGCTCGCCGGCATGCTCGCGCACGAGTCGCTCCGCGCGCGCGCTCGGACGCCGCGGGCGAACCGGTCGCATCGTGGGGCGGAGCAGACGCTCGCGCCCCGGAGAGATGCTCGACACGCGCGGACGTTACTTCTTGCCGGTCTTCGCGCCGCCGGTGGTCGACTTGCCGCCACCGGTCGTCGTGGTCCCGCCGCCTGTGATCGACTTGCCGCCGCCGGTCGTCGTGGTTCCGCCACCCGTCGTCGTCTTGCCGCCACCGGTCGTCGTTCCGCCACCGGTCGTGGTTTTGCCGCCGCCGGTCGTCGTCCCGCCGCCCGTGGTCGTCTTCCCGCCACCGGTCGTGGTCTTGCCGCCCGTGGTCGTCTTTCCACCACCGCCGGTCGACTTGCCGCCGCCCTTTCCGCCTTTACCCTTCTTGCCCTTGGTGATCTTCTTGATCGGTTTCGAGCCGAGGGCGATCGTGATCGCGGTCAGGAACTCTTTGGCGCATGCGCGGCTGACGGTGATCACGACGACATCGCTGCCACCACCACCGCCACCATTGGTTTTGCCACCCATGACTTACCTCCTTATGCCGGGAAACGTACTTCTGTCGTCTGCAAAGACGATTCGGCCGCATCCTTTGTGAATGTGAGCGGCGCATAACGAGGCCGCGTCCGCAGCCAGGCGGCGTTGCGAATCCCCTCTTCGGCCATGCGCCGCTTCGGATCGTGATGGCTCAGCCGGTTGTAAAGCATGAGCGGCTCGGCGATGTGATGCGCGCGCCGCGTCGTCGCCATCTCGAACATCGGAAACATGCATGCGAGGTCCTCGGTGATCCGCAGCCAGCGTCCGCGCTCGTCGCGAAAATCATTCGGATCGATGAGATCCCACAGCCACTTTTTCCACGTGCGGATCGCGGTGCCGAGCCAGCGCTCGCCGCGGAAATCCGTAATGTCATCGCGATACGCGGGCCAGCGTCCCGGATGTCCGGACTGATTGCTGATCCAGCTGCCGTACGTCATCCAGCAGCCGCTCTCCTCGTACGCCGCAACGATGCGCGCGAACGCGTCATCATCGATCAGCCAGTCGTCGCCATCGAGAATGACGATGATGTCTTCCGCCTCGGCGCCGCTGCGCTCGATGGCGCTGACGATGTTGCGCATCGGGTAACGCCGCCGCGCGTTCTGCACGATCACGAAACGCTCGTCGCCGCCGCTCGCTTCGAGCGCACGTTCGTACGTTTTGTCGCCGCGCCGATCGACCGTCACGAGCGCCCGCCAGCCGCCGTAACTCTGGCGGCGCACGGAAGCGAGGCAGTCGCCGATGAACGCCTCACAACGGCCGCAGTTGATGACGACCTTCAGCATGCTCTGTACGGGAAGACGCGCCCGCGTTGCACGACGTGAAATCCTTCACGAAAGGGGACGGAAACGCGTCTTTTAGTCAGATGGAGGAATCCTGCATGTCAGCACTTCGTGTCCGTGGTCTGTCTTCACTCATCCTCGGACTTTTGTTTGCCTCGTGCATGTCGTATGGCGCGTCGCCCGCGCCGCAACCGGCCCCGGCTCCGCAGCCCGCGCCGATGCCCGCTCCCGCTCCGATGTCCGACACGACCGGCTGCGAACGAACGATCACCGCGAAAGTGGTGGCGCTCGATCAGCCGTATCTCGTCAATCGTCTCGGCGCCGCGATGCCCGAGGGGATGGTGTTCGCGCTCGAACGCGATGTGGTGCCGAAGAGCGGAACGGGGACGACGCTAACGCACGGCAACGTGATGCTGCGTTACGGCAAACGTCCGCGCCCGATCGTGCTGCGCGCGAACGTCGGCGACTGTCTCGCCATCACGTTCCGCAACCTCCTCAGCGACGCACCGGTGGCCACGCAGCCGGCCACGCGGTACGCGTCGGTACACGTCGCCGGCATGCAGATGGTGAAGACGATTCTCGACGACGGCTCATTCGTCGGCGCGAATGCGAACTCCACGATCCCGCCATCGGATACGAACTCGATCACCTACACACTGCGTGCAACGGAGGAAGGAACGTTTCTCCTCAATAGCGAAGGCGCGGCATTCGGCGGCCAGAACCAGCCGAACGACGGTGCGCAGCAGACGGCCGGACTCTTCGGCGCGGTCAACGTGCAGCCGCGCGGCGCCGAGTGGTATCGCAGCCAGGTGTCGCACTCCGATCTCGAGTTCGCGATCGACACGACGCACGGCGGCGGCTTCAGCTCCATCGGCCAGCCGTTCATCGATTACACCGCTGTTTATCCTCCGGGCAATCCGATGGCCGGCACGCCGGTGCTGGCGATGCTGAACAGCAACAACGAGATCGTCCACACCGATCTGACCGCCGTCATCACCGGACCGCATCACGGCCGCTTCCCGGCCGGCACCAGCGATCCGAATCTGCAGAAGATCAACATCGAGCCGAATCGTCTCGACCCATATCGCGAGTTCACGATCGAGTATCACGAGCTCAATGACGCCGTGCAGGCCTTCCCGCTGTTCAACGATCCCGCGCGGCCCGGCATCGCCAACACGCTCGGCGCCGCGGGCGACGCGTTCGCGATCAACTACGGCACCGGCGGCATCGGCGCGGAGATTCTCGCGAATCGTTTCGGCGTCGGACCGATGGGCAGCTGTCCCGACTGCCGCTTCGAAGAATTCTTTTTGAGCGCGTGGTCGAGCGGCGATCCCGCGATGCTCGTCGACGTGCCGGCGAACGTGCCGTGCGGCGACGGCTTCCAGAATCAGACCGCGGTCACCATCGCCGGCGTGCCGAAGGTTCCGTGCAGCGAAGGGGTGGCCGGCAATGCGCCGAAAGACATCATTCCGGTTCGCAAAGCTCACAAGGCGCTCTTCGATGATGACCCGTCGAACGTCTATCACAGCTACATCAACGACCGCGTGAAGTTCCGGATCCTCCATTCGGGCACCGGCGTTTCGCACGTCCATCACCTGCACGCGCACCAGTGGGTCCATTCGCCGAACAGCGACGGCTCCGCATATCTCGACAGCCAGCTGATCAATCCCGGCAGCGCGTACACGCTGGAGATCGCGTTCAACGGCGGCGGCAATCGCAACAAGGTCGTCGGCGACTCGATCTTCCACTGCCACTTCTATCCGCACTTCGCGGCCGGCATGTGGGCGCTCTGGCGTTCGCACGACGTGTACGAAGTCGGCTCGCCGTACGCGTCGACCGGCTTCGACAAACTGGCGCGCTACAAGACGCGCGCGCTGCCCGACGGCGAGATCGCCGCCGGCACTCCGATCCCGGCGATCATTCCGATGCCGACGCTGGCGATGCCGCCGATGCCGGCCGCGGTGACGCTCGTGCCGGTCAACGATCCGAACGGTACGCCCGGTCTGAAGCCGGTCGGCTACAAAGCGGAAGTCGATCCGGGCGACATGAACAAGGGCATCAACCCCGGCTTCCCGTTCTTCATCCCCGGCGTGGCCGGCGTCCGCGCGCCGCATCCGCCGCTCGATTTCGCGACCGACGCCGCCAACAAGCCGTACGACGGCGGCCTGCCGCGGCATCTCATCATCAACGCGAACATCTTCAACGAGCAGCACACGACGAAGAACTTCAGCAAAGACATGAACAAGGTCAACGCTTACGAGCTGCCGGAAGACGGCACCGCGGAAGAAAAAGTGGCGATGGCCTACCACGAGAAATGTTTCCATCCGTCATTTACGCCGGAAGGAACCGCGAGCCCGTATCGGACGAACGGCCTCCCGCGCGCGTCGGGCGCGCCGTACGCGAATCCGGGACTCGTGCCGTATGACGAGAACGATCCGCCGGCCGGCGATCTGCAGTGCAAGCCGATCAACAACTGGATCAAATACAAAGCGGCGGTCATTCAGACCGACTTCGTCTTCAACAAGAAGGGGTGGCACTATCCGCAGGCGCGGCTGATCACGCTGTGGCGCGACGTGCTGCCGACCGCGTATTCCGACGTGCCGCCGCAGCCGTTCTTCATCCGCGCCAATGCCGGTCAGGGCGTCGAGTTCTGGCACACCAATCTCGTGCCAAACTACTTCCTGCTCGACGACTACGAAGTGCGCACGCCGACCGACATCATCGGCCAGCACATCCACCTCGTGAAGTTCGACGTCACGTCATCCGACGGCGCCGCGAACGGCTACAACTACGAGGACGGCACGCTCAGCTACGAGGAAGTGGTCGACCTGCTCAAAGGAATCAACGAGTGCGGCGGCCTCGCGCTGACCGCGAACGACCTGAAGAAGTGCAACACCAACAACGTCAAGCGGGTGAAGCGCAACCCGGCGGCGCCGCCGACCGAAATCTGCGCCTCGCCCGATCCGGCGCGAACCAAACATTGCACAGAGGAATGGGCCGGAGCGCAGACGACCGTCCAGCGCTGGCTGGCCGATCCGATTCCGCACGAGAACATCAACGGCACGCGCACGCTGCGCACCGTCTTCACGCACGATCACTTCGGTCCGTCGACGCACCAGCAGACCGGCCTCTATGCGGCGCTGCTCGTCGAGCCGACCGGCAGCACGTGGTCGAAGGGCGAGAGCGGCGAGCCGCTTCGCACGCGCGACGACGGCGGTCCGACCACCTGGAACGCGGTCATCGAAACACCCGGACAGGAGCTGAATACCTATCGCGAATTCGCGCTGGCGATGCAGGACTTCCAGTTCGCGTATCGCGCCACCAGCCGGCAGAAAGCGAGCAGCGATCCGGACATCGGCTGGTCCGATCCGTCGAACGCCATCGACCCGGTCCCGCAGCAGACCGAGCTCGGCGACATGCCGCAGCCGCAGATCATCAGCGCCGGTCCGACGCAGGGCACGACGTCGTTCAACTATCGCAACGAGCCGCTCCCCTATCGCGTCTCGCCGCCGGCGGGCTCGGGAACGGTCGATCCGAAGACGACCGATCTCTCGTACGTCTTCGCATCGAACATCGTCCGCAACGATCCGCAGATGAACAGCCAGCCGCCGCTCGGCGGCGAGATCAATCCGGCGAAACCGGGTGGCTTCATCTGGCCGAAGAAAGCGCTCACCGAAGGAATGGAGGGCGGCGATCCGTACACGCCGCTGCTCCGCGCGTATGAAGGCGATCGCGTGCAGTTCCGTATCGTCGTCGGCGCGCACATGCTGCCGCACGCGTTCACGGTCGGCGGCATGAAGTGGCTCTTCGAGCCGTCGTGGGATGAGTCCGGATTCCGCAGCTCGCAGTCGATGGGCATCTCCGAGCACTTCGAGTTCGTCTTCGAAACGCCGCGCGCCAGCCCGTCGGCGGACGCCGCGCACAACTGGAGCGATTACCTCTACCAGCCGGACGCGTCGAACCAGAAACACGGCATCGTTGACGGCACGTGGGGCATCTTCCGCGCGTACAAATCGAAGCTCCCCAATCTCGTGGAGCTCAGCACGAACCGCAACGTCACTCCGCTCCCGCCGGCGACCGCCGAGTGGGGTTACAGCTGTCCGCCGGTCTCGCCCTCGCAGGTGAAACGGTTCCGCGTCGTCTCGTCGACGCCCGCTCCGTTCAACATGAACAGCCGCGGCGCAGGCGCAGGCGGCCGCTTCAACAACACCATCACCAACAATCAGCCGATGATGTTCACGCTGTCCGACAACACGTCGACGACCGAGCCGCTGATCATGCGCGCGAACGCCGGCGACTGCATCGCGCTGACGATCGCCAACGGATTCAATCCGACCGCGACGCAGTTCACGCAGGGCGGATCGACGGCGGCATTCGCGCCGACCATTCCGCTGCTGCCGTCGAAGCAGGCCGGTCTCACGCCGGCGCTGCTGTCGTTCGACGCCATGCGCAGCACCGGCCTGAACGTCGGATTCAATCCCGATCAGGTCGTGCCGATCGGCGGCGAGAAAACGCTCTACTGGTACGCGGGACAGACGAAGATTTCGTCGTCCGGTAGCACGGTGACGGTGACCGGAAGACCGATCGAGCTGGGCGGCGTGAATCTGACGCCGTCGGATCCGCTCGAGCAGGATCTGCACGGTCTCGTCGGCGGCCTTGTTATCGAGCCGGCCAATACCATCGCCTGCCCCGACGTCTTCAACCCGCGCAACAACATGCTGCAATACGGTTCCGCGACGATCTATCGCGGCGGCGATTGCACGAATCCGGTCGGACTGCTCTACCGCGAATTCGTGCTGCTGACGCAGGACGATCTCGCCAGCGTGGCGTGGCCGGGCGCAACCTGGACGCCGCCCGCCGGCACCGCCGTTCCCTCGGCGGCCGGGTCCACGCGCGTCGCCGTCAATTTCCGCGTCGAGCCGATGGCGTATCGCTTCAACGCCGCAACGTCGACGTTCGTCGGCCGCACCGATATCTGGCAGGGCTATTCAGATGGGCTCGTGCTCGCCGAACCGCAGACGCCGATCTTCTCCGCCGCCGCCGGCACTCCGGCGCGCATGCGTCTCCTCCATCCGGGCGGCGCCGGCGATCAGCAGGTGCTCGCGCTGCACGGACACGTGTGGCAGGAGCTGCCGTACACCGGCACCGGCGCGAACGCCTCCGGCTCCATCGGCAACAACGTGAACTCCCAATACCTCGGCGCGCGCGACAACTTCGGCACCAACATGTCGTACGAGATCGATCTGCCGAGCGCCGGCGGCGGCGATCTGTCGAAGAATGTCTGGCCGGTCGCGGGCGACTATCTCTGGCGCACGACTCCGGCAAACTTCCTCGAGCTCGGTCTCTGGGGCGTCGTCCGCGTCACGGAGAAATCGGGATCGGATGCGGTGCGCATCGCCGGCTCGCAGTTCAGCAACGGCGAGCTGACCGTGTTCGGCTCAACGACCGTCTACGTCGATCGCAACGCGAATCCGAAGAACGGCAATCGCGCCGCGACCGTGTCGCTGTTCCTCAGCCAGCCGGGCACGCCGGGCAACGGCACGCAGCTTTCAGCAGACGTGAAGGTCGGCGAGAACGGTCTCTGGAGTTTCAGCACCACGAGCAGCGGCATTACGACCAATGATCCGCGCGTCGTGACCGCGATCTCTCCGAATGGCGGCATCGCCACGCATCCGGTCGAGAACGTAATTCTGCTCGGCCAGCCGCAAACACCGCAGCCTGAAGTCCAGGGTGAGAGCGGCCGCTTCGTCTCCTCGCCGCGTCAGCACGCCGGCGAAGACAAGCCGAAGGATGAGGAAGCGCCGAAGACGCTCACCGCTCCGAAGCCGATCGAGCAGGGGAAGAAACCGGTCACCACTCCTCCCGCGCATTGATCGATCATCAGTAATAGGAAACGTTGCGGCGGCCGGAAACGGCCGCCGCAACGTTTTTGGGGCCGGGACTCAGCTGATAGAGGGTGCTCGCCGCCGGCGATGCGGTCGCCGCAGCGGTCGCAATCCAGAATGGCTTCGCTGGATACAACGCGCGCTTACCCTGGACGGAGTTGCACGTGCGAATCGGGCTGTGCGGCGGCGAGCCGGTCGCGGAAAACAATGTCCTCTTCGGAACGGTCGTGCAGCTGGCGGCGCGTCTTTGCGATCGCGCTGACGAGACTCTCGTGCGCAATCACCGCTGATCGGTCGTAGCGCGGGGCAGCGCCATCGTCGCGGCGATCGCCGCCGGGACGCCGATCAGAAACATATGTGCAATGACGCTCGACACGATCCATACGAGGTTGAAGCGTGATGGCCGCGCCGCCGACAGCGGCACGACGATGTAGTTCATCACGACATAGACGCCGATCCCGTACAACGCGCCCCAAAGAATCGGCCGGCGACGCAGCGATTCGATGCGTCGCGCAGCGAGCCAGTAGACGAAGACGATTGCGAATGCGATGAAGTAGTGCAGGAAGCAGCCGAGGAGCGCGGTGCGTGTGCCGCCGGTAAACGATGCGGGGCCGAGAACGCCCGCGGCGATGCTCTGCAGAATCCGGATCGGTGCCCCGCCTTGCGGCAGCCAGAATCCGATCGCGAACAGCAGGTCGAGCGTGCCGACGACAGCTGCACCGGCGAACAGCGCCGCCGCCGAACGCTTCACGGATACCCTGCGTCTCGATCGCGGCGGAAAGCAGGACCGAACATTTTGAAGCGCTTCTGAAGCGCCACCAGTCCGAAGAAGATGTGATTGAAAAAGCGCGTGCGCAGACTCGAATCCCACTTCCCTGCCAGCACCGTAATGACCGCGCGAAACAACAGCATCGGCGGATTCGGATCGAAAAAGAGATCGCGGAACTGCGGCGTGTAAAAGCCGACGACGAAACGCCGGAAGGTTTTGAAACGTTTGCGCTGGCGACGCGAGAACGCCGCGAAAGAGCGCGCAGAAAAATTGTTCTGCTTCAGCGCGCGATCGAGCTCCACCGCCGCTTCGATCCCCGACTCCATCGCGATCGAGACGCCGGTCGAAAATACCGGATCGAGAAACGAACCGGCATCGCCGGCAAGAATCCAGCGATCGCCCGCATAGGTCGAAGCGCTGTACGAAAAGTCTTTCTCAACGCGCACCGGCCACTCGCGCTGCGCATCGCGCATCAGCTCCGCGACGACCGGCGTATCGCCGATGGCGCGTTGCAACAACTCCTCGGAAGATCCGCCGGCCATCTGCGCATACCGATTCTTCGGCAGCACGACGCCAACGCTCGTCAGTTCCTTCGAGATCGGAATGATCCAGAACCAGCCGGCGTCCTCGCGAGCCACGAGCCGAATGTCATCCGGCCGATCGTCCGGCAAGCGCGGAACGTTTCGGAAGTGCGAGAAGACGGCGATGTTGGCGAGGAGCGGCTCGTCTGTGCGCAGGTTGAATTTCCGCGCGATCAGTCCATTGCGGCCGGTCGCATCGACGAGCGCACGAACGCGAACGCGACCAGTGGCGCCGTCGCCGACGGCAGCAAAATCGAGGACCGCTTCCTCCGCCGCAAACGAACAACCGTTGACGCGATACCCCTCGCGAATGTCGACGCCCAGCTCGCGCGCGCGTTCCATCAGAATGCGGTCGAACTCCTCGCGGCAAACCTGATACGTCTTCGGCCGCGTCACCTCGCGAACGTCCGCGAAGTCGACCCCCCGCCCGCTCCGGCCATCGTGCGTAAAGAGCCGCGCGCCCCATTTATCGGGAAAACACGCCGCCTCCATCCGCTCCGTGACGCCAAGCGCATCGAACGCATCGTTCGCGGTGGAGAGCAAAGACTCCCCGATATGAAAGCGCGGAAACGTCTCGCGCTCGAAGAGCACGACCGAATGCCCGCGCTGCGCGAGCGAGATCGCCGCCGAGCAGCCGGCCGGCCCGCCACCGGCGATCGCAAAGTCGAAGTCGTATTGAACAGGTGATTCCAACATTGCCGGGGACGTTACCACCGATTGCTATGCTGAGGAGATGCGCTGGTTGATCGTCGTCGTTCTCGCGTTGCATTGCACTTCGGTGCCGCCATCCTGCGATCCCGCGCAGACAATTCGGGGAGCGCTGCTGAAGGTCACCGGCGCCGCCACAATCGTTGCGCAGAACGACCTCCCGCGGCGCGGCCGACAAGACCTCGGCGCGATTTCACAACGCGACGTGTCCGCCGTCGCAGGACTCGAGCTTCCCGAGGACTATCTTCTGATTACACGATGGGAGCGAAGCAGCGATCGCATCAGGATTGAGGCGACGAAGGGACCCGTTCCGCATGTGCCGCGAGGATTCGTACGGCTTGCCTGCGGAACGCGCTATGCGGTCGTTCTCGTGCGAGCGAATGGATGCTGGATCGTGGAGCGCTCGACGGTGAGCGAGTGCTGAGCATCAGCGACGCATTGAGGAAACCGTGAGCCGCGATGATTGATTCTCCGGTTCCGGTGCGCGGCGCTCCACCTCGAGATCGAGCTCGCCCTGCAGGTTGAGCCAGAATTGCTCTGAGGTTCCGAAATAGCGGCCGAGCCGCAGGGCCGTATCAGCGCGGTGATGCCCCGCTTCTTCAGCACGATTTCGTTCACGCGACGCGGCGGGACGCTAATCTCTTTTGCGAGTCGATATTGCGAGACGCCCATTGGCTTCAAAAACTCTTCGAGCAGCACTTCTCCTGGATGAACCGGAGGCAATTTGCGCGAAGACGATCTCGCGGTCTTAGTGGTAGTCGAAGATTTCGATTTCGTACGCATTACCGGCCTCCCAGCGAAAACAGATTCGCCTCTGCATGGGCGACAACCTCACCGCGCCAACTTCTTCTCCTTCCCATCGCCCTCATCATTCCTCACTACCTGTACCACTTTGGGCTGACTCATTTTCATCACCGCTTCAATTTCTTCGGGGCGGACCGGGACGCCGCACAGGGCGCCGATTTCCAAACATCCGAGAAGCATGGCTTTGCCCAGGGTTTTCTTCAACGACATAGCTTCCTCCACGGGAGCGCGACTGCGAATTCGTTGCGCTTAGCGGGAGGTCGTTGGCAGGGCGGCGCGGGGGAGGCGGCAGGATGTTGCCAGCGCGAGGAGGGTTGGGCGCTCGAAGGAGATCGTTGCGACCGGGCGGGCGGTGGTGGTGTCCGGCGCGGGCGAAATGTCGGCAAGCAGAACAACCGGTACAAGAACGACGGCCTGCCAGACGATCAGCGCCGATACGAGAACGATCGCGATCGAGAGGATCGCTGCCGATTTGCGCATCATCTCGCTCTATAAGCGGCCATCGACTCCGCGAATTCTTCGGGCGGCGGATCACGGTGTACTTCGAGGTGCGTGACGTCGCGGCCGCGCGCGACGACGACCGGTGTCACGGAGCGGAGCATGGCCGGCGTCGTGTAGCGGACGATGAACCCGGTGCGAGTCCAGTCCGATCGATTGGCGTTGCTGCCGTGAATGATGTCGACGTGATGCAGCGACATCTCGCCCGCTTTCAGTTGCACGTCGACCGCATCCGCTTCGTCGACCTGCACCGCGATCTCGTGGCCGTGATTGAGCATGTTCAGCGGCTTGTTGGTTTCGGCGTGCTCGAGTTTTTGTTTCTGCGATCCGGGAACGACGCGCATGCAGCCGCTCTCGACGGTGCTGTCGCTCAGCGCGATCCAGGCGGAGACACTCGGTGCGTCGCCGAGGAAGCCGGCGTAGGCGCCGTCCTGATGCCATGCGACGAAGCTGGGGTCGTGCGGCGGCTTCGAGAGAATCAGCGTTCCCCATACGATCACGTCGTCGCCGATCAGCGACGCTACTTCATCGACGACGCGGGGATGCCGCGCCAGCTCGTACGCCCATCGAAAATAGAGATGCGAACGGTCGAAGCGTTTCAACGGCTCGTCGTACGTCGCGGTGATGCGCGCGTAGTTTTGCTGCGCGGCGCGCAGCTCTTCGTCGCTCAGGACGCGAATCGGAAAGCGGACACCTTCCTGCGCGAACGTGGTCACGAAAACACCTTCTCGATCGCGCGCACGACGTCGCGCATGTCGTCGGTCGTGTTCGGCGGATTGACGAGCGGAAACCAGAGCAGCTCGCGATTCAGCGCTTCCGATCGCGGACACGTTCCCGTTCCGTAGCGCACGGCCGAATCGTTGAACGGCGCGCCGCGGGTGCCGTACGCGATCCGCCGCGTGAAGATCGGATTCTCGTGCAGCAGGCGCGGATAGCCGGCCACGAGAGGGATTCCTTCCGCGGCGAGAATGCGCACGAGCTCATCGCGCGACGGCATCGAAGCGCCGGAGACATAGCGAAACTTCGGCATGTAGCAGGCGCGCTCCGCGTTCGCGGCGAGTTGCTGCGGAACAAATTGCGGGAACGGGCGCAGCCCTTCGATGAGCGCGTTCGCATTCTCGTTGCGCACTTCATTGCGCTCGTCGAGTTGCTCGAACTGCGCGACCGCCACCGCCGCCTGCAGTTCCGTCAGCCGGAAGTTCATCCCGACGACGTTGGCCAGTTCGTCGTCGCCCCACGATTCGTCGGCCGCTCCTTCACCATGATTGCGAATGAGGCGCGACTTGATGGCGATGCGCGGATCGTTCGTGACGACGACCCCGCCTTCGCCACAGGTGATGCTCTTCGTTTCGGTGAGCGAGTAAACGCCGGCGTCGCCGATGGCGCCGACTTCGACGCCGTCGATGCGTGCGCCGAGCGACTGTGCGCAATCCTCGATCACCTTCAGGTCGTGCCGCCGCGCGAGCTCGACGATCGCGCGCATGTCGGCCGGAATGCCGCCGAGGTGGACGGCGACGATGGCGCGCGTGCGCGGCGTGATTTTCAGCGCGCCGTCGCGCGGATCGATGCAGAACGAATGCGGATCGACTTCGACGAACACCGGCACCGCCTGAAACGCGAGGATCGCGGTCGCCGTCGCGTGGAATGACATGCACGGCACGAGCACTTCATCGCCCGGCTCGAGGCCGATCGCGCCGAACGCCATCACGAGGCCGGACGTCGCCGAGTTGCAACCGATCGCGAACGTCGTCCGCGTGCGCGCGGCGAACATCGATTCGAGCAGCCGCACGTAGCGGCCGCCGAGGTAGCGGACGTCGTGAAGATCGCGCGCGATTGAGGATGGGGTTGCGCAGAGATCGCGAACGTTCGCGCCGGCGCCGGCGCGGAAACCGGACCAGTTGCAGCTTTCGAGCGCGTCGAGCAGCAGCTCGCGCTCGCGGCCGCCGATGTGACAGTTGGGTGCGAACGGACGGGTGCGAATCGGCGTACCGCCATCGATCGCGAGTCGCGCCGATGTATCGATCGCCGTCATGCGGACACCTTTTGCCGCAGACAGTCATCCGGCAGCGGCACCAGCGCGGGACCATCGGCATCGCAGTGAAACCATTCGCGCTTCGGACTCAGCTCGCGGTTCGAAATCGGGCTGATGTTCATGTAGAAAATGCGGCGCGGCCACGGCGACACGTTCGGCGCGGAGCCGTGAATGATCAGCGAGTGAAAAAGCACGACGGAACCGGGAGGTCCCATCAGCGGAATGATCCCGAGATCGTTCGCGGCCGCGGCGACGTCGGCGTCCGGAATGTCCATCGCATCGGGATTGAAAATGTGCCCGCGCTTGTGCGAACCGGGGATCACCATCACCGGACCGTTGCACGGATTCACATCATCGAGAAACACGCCGAGCGCCATCGCGTTCGGCGTCTGCATACCATCGAGCCGATGCCATTGATTGAAGTCCTGATGCCACGCCCAGCCGGCGGAATGGAATCCCGACTTCACGTTAAAGCGCGACTGGAAGAGATATGCCGGCTCGCCGAAAAGCTGCTCGACGCGCGAGAGCAATCGCGGATGCAGCGTCAGGCGGCGAAACGTTTCGTTGAACGTGTGCGCGGCGAAGATCATCCGCACCATCGACGCGTCGCCATCCTCGCGAATCACCTCCGGCCCCTGGCGCACGATCACCTCCGGCACGGCGGCGCGGAGGAGCTCCACTTCATCGGCGTCGAACAGCGCCGGCAGCAGCAGGTAGCCGTCGCTCGCCATCTGCGCGAGTTGCGAGTGCGAGAGTGTCATGCGGTCTCCAGGACGAGCGGCAGGTGCGGTTCGAGCCAGCGTGCGACCGCGCCGCGGCGGTCGATGGTCGGCTCGAGATTCGCGAGGTCATCGGCGATGCGCAGCGAGCGGTTGTAATGAACGTGCACGAGCTCTTCGAGCGGCATGGAGCGGAACGGCTCGGCGAGCGCGGCGCGGCCCGGCAGCGGATAGTTGTAGCGGCCGTCGAGCATGCGGACGCGCGGCCAGACGCGCGTGAGCGTCGCGGCGAGTGAGAACTGATCCATGTAGTGCAGCTCGCCGCCGCGCGGCACGAGGTTCGCCGCGCAGAGCGCGAGAAAGTCTTCGCGCCATTGCGTGAAGAGTCCGGCGGAGCGGCGGACGGCGATGAGTCCCGAGTTGAAATACGCGCGGATGCGCTGGCGGCTGCAGGTCGTCTCGACGAACGGCTCGTGCTCGATGCCGAGGAGCGCGTACATGCGCGTCCAGCAATCGTCGATCGGATTCCCGGGACCGGCGGAGCTGATGCGGCGATGGTGCGTCCGCCAGAATGGATCGCCGTCATCGTCGGGCTCGTCCGGCATGCGATGAATGTCGACCGGACGAACCGCCGCGTCGACGTCCGGCGGCAGCAGAAAGCCCGCCGGTTCCGAAGTGATCAGCGAATCACTATCGAGGAACACCACCACCTCTTCCCTCACCAGCTCCTCGGCGCGCGCGGCTGCGAAAATCTTGTTCGCGATCGCGTAGTGCGGGAAGGCGGCGTTCAGCTGTTCATCGATGTGACGAACGCCGAGCGCGTCGAGCTGCGCGGCGGTCTTCGCGGTGATGGTCGTGCCGGCGCGCGGCTGGAACGTGTAAATCGGCGCGCCGCCGAGGTGACCGCCGAAGCGGCGAATGCTGCGGCAGAGCAGCAGCGCTTTTTCTTCGAGCTCGCCGCGCTCGATGCAGGCGATGAATGCGACGCTGCTCATCGCGCGACCTCCATCGCTTCGGCGACGAGCCATTCATCGGGCACGCCGACGCGCGGCATTTCGGCGAGAGACGTTCCCGGCGTCAGGTTCACGACGCGAATGCCGCGCCGCGCCGCTTCCTCGCACAGCAGTCCCCAGCTCGCGCAGATGCGCGCGTAACGATCGGACGACTCGGCGAAGCCGCTGGCGTGCAGACCGGCGCCCGGCGCGTGGCGGCCGTCAGCGCGGTGCATGTCGAGTCCGACATACGCGAGCGTGCGGAATCCGCGCGGGTGGCGCGACGCATGATCGCCATCCGGCCATGGATTGCCGAGCCAGTTGCCGATCACCATCGAGGTGCTGCCGCCTTTGTAGCCCTGATTCGGATCGTCGCTCCAGCCGTACACGCCGCCGTCGGCCTCATCGACTTCGACCAGGTACGAATCGGCCGGCGTGTCTTGAGCGTCGATCGAGGTCACGCGCCATGCCTTCGTCGTGTTCCAGATTTGCGAGAGTCGCGGCACGCGATCGAAGAGATCGCGATGAACGTCCATCGCGGCGAGCAGCGTGAACTGCACGTCGTTCGCGATACAGGCATCGGCAGCGGGCGCGCCGTTGACTCCCGCAATCGCGCCGGCTTTCGCGAGCTGCTGCCATGCGTGCGCGGAGAGCGATTCGAGCGATGGTCCGGCGCAAACGATGACGGCGGTGTGGCGATCGATGGAGATCATGCGGCGGCTCCGAGGTCGAAGACCTTCGTCTGCAACTCCGCCAAAAAATTCACATGCAGCCGCGGATGCGGAGTCAGCGAACGCAACGACACCGCGTGCAGCGCGTCGGGCGAATGCGGGAAGAGCACGAGCCGGTTCGCGGCGTACGCGATCGTCTTCACCTTCTCGACGAGCGTGTCGGGAACGATGCGGCCTTCATCGTAATGACGCTCGTCGCCGCGCCAGCGATAGAGCTCGAGATCGCCGCCGCGCGAATCGTCATCATCGCGGCGGAAGTAGAGCAGCCCCGCGAAGAGCGCGCATTCGCGATCGACGTGCACAGGATGCGGACGCGACAGACGCTTCACCGGCGAGCCCCACATCAGCTGACAGTCGAGCGCGACGTCCGCGAACGGCTCGACGAAACGAATGCTCGTCCGCGCGTTCGCGAACTCCCGCAACTCGTCGGCAAACAGCTCCACGATCTCCGCGAAGAACTCGCGCGACGTATGCCTCGCGGCGAACGCGCGCCAGACCGGCGGAGCTGCGCGCAGCAGCCACTCCGCCGACGTGCGATACGTCGTGTTGCTTTCGAGCTCGCGGCCGCGCAACAGCTCTTCATCGGACGGCATCGTCGCGACGAGCTCGCGATACAGATCATCATCGAGCGCGTGGTCGATGACGACGTGCGGAAACGGATCGCGTTCGATGACACCGTTCATACCGCACGCGCCTCTTCGCGCTGCTCGCGGCGGCGCACGAGCGGCAGCACGTCGCGATGAAAGTTCGTCATCTCTTCCATGTCCGGCCAGCCCATGAAGAGGAACTGCGTGATGCCGGCGGCTCGGAAATCAAACAGCGCATCGGCGACTTCATCGGGCGAACCGACGATCGCCATCGCAGGCGCGCCGAGATACGGCACCGCGCCCGACCAGAGATACGGCGTCAGCCACTCGCTCTGCGCGGCCAGCGCGTACGTCGACGTGAACGCGACCGAATCCGAGCGCCGCGCGAACTCCTCGTGCGTCCGTTTCGGCTGCTGTCCCACTTCCTCCAGGATCGCTTCGGCCGCTCTCATCGCCTCGGCATGCGTCGGCCGGACGATCAGCGAAACGAGCAGTCCGACTTCCGTCCCCTGCTCGACGATCTCCAGCGTTCGCGCGCGCAACTTGTCGGGCGTGTCGGGCAGACGCCAGAGACAGTCGGCGTGCGCGATGGCCTGCTGTTCCGCGACCGCAGAACTGCCGCCGAGGTAGATCTCCGGCGCGGTGCGATCGGGAGCGGCGAAGTGGAGATTGAGCTTCCCGTTCACGACGCGGTAGTGATGTCCTTCGAAGTTCACGTCGCCATCGCGCCGCCAAAACGCGCTGCAGATTCGGAGGAACTCGTCGGTCCGCTCGTAGCGCTCGTCGTGCTTGAGAAAGTCGCCGTAATAACCCTGCTCGTCCGGCGTGTGTCCGGCGACGATGTTCAGGCAGATGCGGCCGCCGGTGAGCATCGCCACCGTGTTGACCTGCTGCACGAAATAGGTCGGCGACATCACACCGGAGCGCATCGCCACCATGAACTTGATGCGCGTCGTCAGCGCGCCGAGCGCGGCGGCGACGTTGAACGGATCGGGGCGATGAAAGCCGAACGCCATCAGCAGCGATTCGATCTCGCACTCTTCGGCGTGACGCGCGAATCGCAGCATCGATTCGAGCGACTGAATGGCCAGCGCTCCGCGCGCCTGCGCACCGCGAAGCTTTCCGCCGGCCGACGACATGCTCCAGTGAAAGCGGAGCGCCATCGCCTATGCCACTCCGGCGCCGAGCTCGCGGAAACGCACTCGGATGTGTTCGCGAATGGCGCGCGCGCAGTCGACGTAAGTGTCGAGCGGTTTGCCGATCGGATCGTCGATGTCGCCGGCGGGATTCAATGTGTGCGTCTTCGCGGCGGCCGCGGGACGTGACGCGATGACGGCGTCGCGATGTTTCGAAGTCATGCAGAAGATCGCTGACGCTTCGTCGACCAGCTCGTTGGTCAGTTGCTGCGATGCGTGCTCGTGCGGCTTGATCGTCAGCAACTCCAGCGCCGTGCGCGCTTCCGCGGTCATCGCCTCGCCTGCTTTCGCCGAAGTGCCGGCGCTGCGAATGCGAATGTGTGCGCCCATCGCGGCGCTCTCGGCGTTCGCGATCGCTTCGGCCATCGGCGAGCGGCAGGTGTTGCCGCTGCAGACGAAGAGATAGACACGTGCGACCGCTTCGGCGGGACCGCTGCCGGTAACGACGGCGGCGCGCGTGCGCGGATCGCGCAGGAGGCGAATCGAATTGCGAACGTATTCGTCGAGGTGATGCAGCGGCGACAGGAACAGCAGCGCGATCACCATGATCGATGCGCCAGCCAGATCGCCGGCCGACACGCCTTTGAATCCGCTGAAACGGTGCAGCAGGTACGTCGCCGTGATGCCGGCGAGAAGACTCGATCCGCAGAAGAGCGGAATCGTGAACGTGTTCTCGCGGCGATCGAGATAGATCAGCGTGCAGAACGTGTAGAGGCACGCGTAGAAAAAACCGATCATCACCGTCGTCAGCGAGCGATCGAAGTACCCGTCGCGCAATGCGCCGACGCCGGCGACGGCGAAGATCGCCGGCACGATCGTCAGCAGGACGCAGGCGACGAGAATCTCGCCGACGAAGTAGCGGCGCGTGATCGACGGATCGTCGACCTTGGCCACGTACGTCATGCACGGCAGACGCAATGCGTAGCCGGTCAGGTATGCGCCGAGGTTGAGCAGGACCATCGCCGTCACGCTGTGATCGCTCGTGCGATAGATGGAGACGCCGACGGCGATGAGGCTCGCCGCCAGTGCGGCCCACGAGAACCAGCGGACGCGGCGCTTGAGGACCGTGTCGATGATCGGCGCCATCGTCAGCACGCCGCCGCGCATGAGCAGCAGCGCGAGAATCACGGAGATCCCTTTGAACGTATACGCGAGCGTCGTCGCGGCGATGATGAGCGCGACGCCGACGCCGGAGATCACGACCGCGCGCGATGGCCAGGCGGCGTGCTTCCACCAGCCGAGCAGCGTGACGATGATCAGCAGCATGACGACGGTCGTCAGCAGCGAGACCGGCAGCAGGCCAACGCCGTTCGCCTTACGCGCCCCCGCGGTGACGAGTTTTACGATCGCGCTGTAAGGAACGTAGAACGCGAAGTAGCCGAACGCGAAAGCCCAGATGATGCGATGCGCCGGCTTTGACATGTCGTCTCCATTCCCTCAGGGCTTGAAGAACGACGAATCGAAGCTGCGCCCGAGGATCGATTTGCCGATCGTCGCCAGCACCTGATCGTCGTTGTCATGCCGCACGTAGATGGCGAGATCGCGAAGGACGCGTTCCATCGGGCTGGGACGATTGAGCGCGCGCGCGCCGCATGCGCGGATGCAGTGGTCGACGGTCTCGACCGCGAGGTGCTCGACGAGATGCCGCGCGCGGCTGCCGGCCACCTGCGCTTCGCCGTACGCGCCGCTCTCCCACAATCCGGCCACGTGCTTCAGCCAGAGGTGCGCGGTCTCGACGTTCATCGCCATCTTCGCGACGTGATGCTGCACGTACGGATCGTCGCCTTTCCCCTGCGAACGAATGTGTGCGAGCGCGTAGTCGTACGCCGCTTCGGCCGCGCCGAGAAACGCCGACGCGTAATGCGGCACGAAACAGGTCTGCCATCCTTCGCGCAGATACTGGCCGGGCTCGCCGACGAGATTTTCTTCAGGGATGAACGTCCGATCGAAGATCGCGACGTGGCTGACGGTCGAGCGCATCCCGATCGGGTCCCACCACGAGCCGTCGAAGCGGATCGAAGGATCGTCGAGATCGCAGGCGATGAGCAGCAGCGTCGCCGCGGCATCGGCTGTTGCGTGACGTGCGCCGCCGGGACCGGCTGTATTGACGAGCAGCAGCGCCCAGCGCGCGCCGCCGGCGCTCGTGCAAAACGCTTTCTTGCCGTCGATGACGTAACCGCCTTCGACGCGCTCGACGCTCGTGCCGAAACTCTGTGTGTCGCCGGGCGCGCGCGATTGCGGCTCGCCGCTCCATGCGACCCATTTCTCGCCGCGCGCGACGATCCCTTCGAACCAGCGCGCTTTCTGTTGCGGCGTCGCCATACCGTCGAGCAGCACGAGCGAGTTCGCGTGACCTTCCCAGCAGCGCGCCAGCGAAAGATCGGCTTTCGCGATCTCTTTCGTCATCATCCACAGCGTGAAAACGTCGCCGCGATATGGGCCGAGCCCGAGTCCGCCGTGCTCGCGCGGCACCGTCGGCGCGTGGAGGCCGGCGGCGAAAAGATCATCGAAGTCTTCCAGTGGAAACGTAGCGGTGCGGTCGTAGTGCGCGGCGCGCGGCGCGAGCCGTTCCTGCGCCAGACGCGCCGTCCGATGGACGAGCTCGCGCTGCGCCTCACCGAGGTACGTATCGGCGAACGTTCGCTCGCCGGTTTCCACCGCGACCGTCATCCCTTCGAGATCCTGTGGAAGAACTCGCGGTCGAAATAGTTCGAGCGGCCGCTGTCATCCTTGAAGCGATTGAAGCTGGCGACGACGAGCACGCCCGCTTTCACATTCGCCTGCATGCGCACTTCTTCGTAGCCGAGGTCGAAGACGGCGCTGAAGGCGCCGGCCTGGCGCGATTCGAACGTGAACGAATAGAGCGGCGCGTCGACTTCGCTCCAGTCTTCGATCTCGCCGCCGGCCGTGCGTCCGCTGCAGCGAACGCGCATCGTGCCGTCGGGATGCGACGTGCAGACGATGCGGGCGATGCCGGCTTCGGCGTTGGTGTTGATCCATTCGCCGGCGAGGACGGCGGCGTCGAGTGCGAGGGCGGCGGTTTCGGCAGCTGCGGTCATGATCGATTCCTCATCGAGATCAGGCGCGGAAGAAGAACTCGCGCGTGAAGCGGTCGGAGAGCGCGCCCGGTTGTTTGAAGGTGACGAAGGTCGCCACGACGAGGAGACCGAGGTTGTAGTTCGCCTGGACTTCGACCGACATCTCGTCGAAGTCGTATTGCGCGACGAAGCCGCCGGCTTTCGCGCTCGACGTGTTCGATGCGCTGGCGTACGGCCACTGAATGCGAACGCGGCCCCAGTCCGCGGGAGACGGCGAAGCGCCGCCGAAGATGTGCACGTACGTGACGTCGTCGACGGTGTCGAGCTCGAGGCGCTCGATCCATTGCGGTTTGTCGCTGGTCTTGTACCAGCGGCCGTCCATCACTTCCGCTTCGATGCGCGGCGGCGGGACAGCCATCGGCAAATGCTCGACGCTCCGTCGCGATTGTTGTGGCTCACCCATTCAGTCTTCCTCCGGTCAGCATTCGGCGATCAACTCGGCCGGTTCGAGACCGAGGGTTTGGCGTGCAAGTCCTTCCGGCATTTCATCGCCGGTCATCAGGCGGAACTGTTCGAGCGCCTGGGTGATGAGCATGTCCCAGCCGTCGATGGTGATGCGGCCGGGTCCGCGCGTGCGGGTCATGAGCTGCGTCGGCGTATCGCGATAGACGAGGTCGACGATTACCGCGTCGCGCTTGAGGGTTTCGATCGGAAACGAGATCTCGTCGCTGTCGCGGCCGACCGGCGTCGCGTTGACGACGATCGAAAATCCGTCGCCGGAGAACGCGTTGAGCGGCATGAACGGAAGTCGCAGCAGCCGGACGGCGAGCGATGCGCGCTCCAGTCCGCGATTGACGAGCGTGACGTCGGCGCCGGCCTGATCGAGTGCTGCCGCCATCGCGCGGCCGGAGCCGCCGCAGCCGATGACAGCGACGCGCTGCTTCGCGCACCGAATCCCTCGCTCGCGCAGCGTAAGAATCACTCCCTCGGCGTCCGTCGTCTCCGCGACCCATTCGCCGTCGGCGCCGCGTCGAAAGAAATTCGTCGAGCCGGCGCGCCGGACGACGGGACTCTTCGAGCGCGCGGCGCCGAGCGCGATCGCTTTGTGCGGCGAGACGACCGAGAGTGCGTTGATCGAAAAGCCGAGCGATTCCAGCGCGCCGTTGCGAATCACGCGCGACCAGAAATCGGAGAACTCGTCGACGTGAAACGGAACGTAGAGCGCGCTGCGGCCGGTGGCGCGGAACGCGGTGTTGTGAATGCGCGGTGAGTGCGAGTGCATGACCGGCGCGCCGACCATGCCGAACAGTTCGTCGATCTCCGGGAGATCGGGAAATCCGAAGCTGCCGATGAGGCGATCGATCGACGGCAGCCCTTCGGTCGTGTCGTCGTCACCGACGCGTCCGAAGACGATCGGTGCGCCGAGCCACGGCGCGACGATGCGCGACCAGAGTCCGATCGGACCGGTGGCGTACGCGGTGACGTCGGAGCGTCCCGATCCCTTGAGGAGCTGCAGCGGTGCGAGCTCATCGCCGCTGCGCTTTGCGACGGCGGAGATGCGATAGAGATGCGCGTCGACCGACGTCATGACGCGTAATCGGTCAGTGAGATGAGTGAGCTCCGGCGCCGAGCGGCGCGAGGAAATGATCCGCTTTGATGGCGGGATTGCCTTCAGCACGGCGGGAACGAGGTCGCCGAGCTCGAGATCGATGAAGTCGTAGTCGCGGGCGGCGGCGATGAGTCGCGCGCGGCGGCTGACGTCGCCCTCGGCGCTGCCGCCTTCCGCCTGGCTGCGCAATGAATAGAGGAGCGCGCCGGGGAAGTGCGAGCGGAGCCACGAGACGTCGAGATCGCCGAGGAGATCGGCTCGGACTTCGAGCCAGCCCGCGTTTCGGGCGACGGTCGCGATCAACTCGCCGGTCGGGCGAGCATCGAGTACGGCAACGACGGTGGCGCTGGACATGGAGGGTTTGGACACCGTTTGTCTACTAAAAGACGACGCGCCGCGGGTGACTGTGAATGGAAAGTCAAAGTCGGGGGTCAGGTCTGGAAAGTTGACTTTAGGGTCGCGCGGCTAAAGTCAACTTTCCAGACCTGACCCCCGATGTTGACTTTCACACGCGCGCGGCGCCGGGCGTCTTATCCTCGTCAGGTGACAAACTTCCTCGGTGTGCTGGCGTTGGCGGCGCTCGTCTCGCAAAAGGTGACGGACGGCGGGATCGTCGTCGGTCTCGACGTTGCGAACGCGCGCGAGGGCGACACCGCCCGCGTCGAAGTGACGCTGCGCGATCAGACCACCGGCGCGCCGCTCGGCGGCGTCTTTCCGACCGCGTGGTTCAACAAGTCCGCGGATGACAAGCCGCTCGACCGTAAGCAGTGCACCGCCACCGTCGCGACGTTCGTCGCCGGCAACGTCTACCAGCGTCCTTCGCTCGACCTCAACGTCTATTACGTCGTCGCACTGAACGGCGACGGCACGCTGACCGTCGTCGATCCGCATTTCAGTTTCGGCGGGACGCAGCTCATCGGCATGCTCGAGCTCCCCTCGCCCGGTTTCGACTGGACGCTGACTGCGGACGGCACGCGCCTCCTCGTCACGTCGCCCGCCGCCGGCAAAGTGACGGCGATCGACACCGCCCGCTGGAAGATCCTCTCGACGTTCGACGCCGGCACCGAACCGCGGCGCATCGTCGAACAGCCGGACGGACATTACGTCTGGATCTCGACGCGCGACGGCGTTACGGCGCTCCGTCGGGCCGATCTCACCATCGCCGCGAAGATCGCCACGGGACAAGGTCCGCACGATCTCGCCGCCACTCCCGACAACCGCTCGATCATCGTCACGAACGGCGGCGACGGCACGGTCAGCATCATCGACGTCGCCACATTGAAAGAGGTCGCGCGCGGACCGGCCGGCGCGAAGCCGGTGTCGGTCGACTGGTCACCGCTCAGCAACCTCGCCTACATCGCCAGCTCCGACGGCGCGATCACGGTGCTCGATCCCCGCGCACGAAAACCGGTCGGACGAATCATGACCGAGCCGGGACTGGAGCGGATTCGTTTCGCGCCGGGCGGCCGCTACGGCTTTACGCTCAATCCGGCGAAGGATCTGATGCACATCGTCGATGTGTCGTCGAACCGCGTCATCCAGACCGGCGAGCTGGAAGGCGGTCCGTTCGAAGTGACCTTCACCGATTCGCTGGCGTACGTTCGCCGCCGCGACAGCGAACTGGTGCTGATGGTTCCGCTCGCCAACATCGGCAAGGAAGGACGAGCGCTCGCGGTCGTCGAGTTCCCCGGCGGCCAGGAAAACTTCGGGAAGATGCCGCGACTGACCGCCGCCGACGGCATCGTCGCCGCGGCGGGCGAGAACGCGGTGCTCGTCGCGAACCCGGCTGACGGCGAGGTCTACTTCTATAAGGAAGGGATGGCGGCGCCGATCGGCCATTTCTCGAATTACCACCATCCGCCGCAGGCCGTGCTCGTCATCAACCGCAGCCTGCGCGAAGGAAAACCGGGGACGTTCACGACGACCGCCACGATGCCGGAGGCGGGAACGTACGACGTCGCCGTCTTCATCGATTCGCCGCGCGTCATCTCCTGCTTCACCGTGAAGGTCGCTGAGAATCCCGACATCGTCGCCGCGAAGCCGCGCGTGCCGTTCAACATCGAGCAGCTGACGAAACAGCGGATTATTACGGCGCACGAAAAAACGCAGCTGGAGTTCCGCCTCACCGACGTGAAGACGAAGCTGCCGGCGAATGCGCTGGCCGACGCGCGCGCGCTGATCATGCAGGCGAACGGCGCGTGGTCGGAACGGCTGGCGCTGCAGCCGCGCGGCGACGGACGCTACGAGGCCGACTTCACGTCACCGTCGCCCGGCGTCTACTACGTCTACGTCGAATGCCCGTCGGCAGGACTCAGGGCTAGCAATCCGCAGTTCCTCGTTCTGCAGGCGCAGTGACGCGGAGCTCGTCGCCGCGCAGGTGAACGAGTTGCGGACGGAGCATCGTCCGCGCCTGCTGCACGCGCTTGCGCGCATTCGCTTCGCTGATGGCGAGCTTCCCGGCGATGGCCGTGTACGACGCTTCCTGCACGAAACGCATCAGCGCCACGATGCGCAGCGGCTCGGGCAGCCGCGCGATCGCGCCGGCGATCGATTCGCGCATCTGCGTCGAGACGCAGACGTCTTCGGGCGAGAGCGGCTCGGGGAGCGTCGCTTCGCGCCGCGTCAGCGATTGTTCGTCGAGCGACTCCGCTTTCCGCACGCCGCGGCCGCGCTCTTTCTTGATGTCGAGACAGACGTTGCACGTCAGGCGCGTCAGCCACGCTTCGACGTCGACGATCTCCGTTGCATATTCCGGAAGCTTCGCGTGCGCGAGGAGCATCGAGCGGCTGACCGCGTCGTCGGCGTCAGCGACGACCCATTGCATCTGGCGATAACAAACCGCATGCAGATGCGGACGGTGCAGCATCCAGAGACTCCAGAACGCGTCGCGGTCACCGACGCTCAATCTCTCGAGCAGGGCGCGCTCGAGCGATCGTGTTGCCTGTCCCATAAACGAGGCCTCCCCCTGTTGTTCGACCAGCCGGCGAATGGACGCTTCCACTTTGAGGTGTGACCGTGGCGGCGATTTCCCTACCAGGCGTCTGGAACAAAAGAGGCACGAGGGCGACTCATGAGCCGCGCTCTCCTGACCGATCTCTATCAACTGACGATGGCCGCCGCGTATCGAAAGACGGCGCTCCACGAGCGTGAAGCGGTGTTCCATCTCTTCTTCCGCCGCGAGCCGTTCGGCTCCGGCTTCGCGATCGCGGCCGGTCTCGCGCAGGTCGTCGAGCTGCTCGAAAATCTCCGCTTCGACGACGTCGACGTCGACTATCTCCGTTCGCTCGGCCTGTTCGACGAGCCGTTCCTGACGTCGCTGCGTTCGTTCCGCTTCGCCTGCGACGTCGACGCGATCCCGGAAGGAACGGCCGTCTTCGCGCACGAGCCGCTCGTCCGCGTGCGCGGTCCGCTGCTGCAGGCGCAACTCGTCGAAACGGCGCTGCTCAACATCGTCAACTTTCAGACGCTGATCGCGACGAAGGCCGCGCGGATCGTGTACGCCGCGCAGGGACGCGAGGTGCTGGAATTCGGACTCCGCCGCGCGCAGGGTCCGGACGGCGGACTGACCGCCTCCCGCGCCGCATTCCTCGGCGGCTGCTCCGCGACCTCAAACGTCCTCGCCGGCCACCGTTTCGGAATCCCGGTTCGCGGCACACACGCGCACAGCTGGGTCATGGCGTTCGATGACGAGCGAGCGGCGTTCGCGGCATGGGCGGATGCAATGCCGCACAACGCGCTCTTCCTCGTTGATACATACGACACGCTCGATGGCGTGCGTCACGCGATCGAGATCGCACCGCTGCTCGGCGAACGTGGCGGCAAGCTGCTCGGCATCCGACTCGACTCCGGCGATCTGGCGTGGCTCAGCATCGAAGCGCGGCGGCTGCTCGATGAAGCGGGACTGACCGGCGCGCAGATCGTCGCCACGAACGATCTCGATGAGGAGCTGATCGCGTCGCTGCTGCAGCAGGGCGCGCGCATCGACGTCTTCGGCGTCGGGACGAAGCTCGCCACCGCATACGATCAGCCGGCGCTCGGCGGCGTGTACAAGCTCGGCGCGCTGCGCGAAGACGGCGCGTGGTCGCGAAGGATCAAAGTGTCGGAGCAGGCGGTGAAGACGTCGATCCCCGGCATTCTCAATGTGCGGCGATTCGCGAGCGGCGGCGAGTCGCGCGGCGACATGCTGTGGGACGAGCTCGATGGTTCGCCGGAGACGGCGCGCATCATCGATCCGGCGAACGACACGCGCTCGAAATCGCTCGATGACTGCGAAGCGCGCGAGCTCCTCGTGCCGATCTTCCGCGGCGGAGAGCGCGTTTATGAAGTGCCGCCGCTCGCCGCATCACGCGACCTCGTGCAGCGCGAGCTCGCATCGCTGCACGACGGCATCAAGCGGCTGAAACATCCGCACGAATATCCGGTCGGACTCGAAGAGCGATTGCACGCGCGAAGAAAGATGATGATCCGCGACGCTGCCGCAGAATAGAGAGATGCAGACGTTTCGCTACGGGATGGTGTGGCGCGCCATGGGCGCGTTTCCCATTTTTCTCGCGATCGCCATCCCGATCCTGTCGGCGTTGAACAACGAGAAGTTCGATGGCGAGTTCGTGCTGATGCTCATCGTCTCCGCGGTGCTCGGCATCTGGGCCTGCGCCTACTTCACGAAATACACGGTCACGCTCGGCGCGGACGGATTAACCGTCGTCCGTTTCGCGCGCCGTCCGCTCGTGATCGCGTGGCGCGAAATTCGTCAGGCGCGCGACAAAGGGGGAGAGCTGACATTCACGACGACCGACCATCGGCGCATCAGGTTCAATTCGTACTTTCCCGGATATGCCGCGATTGTGGAGGCCGCCAATCTCAACCTTCCCGAGGTCGCGTTCGGTCCGAAGTCGCCGCCCGCGCGCGTGCCGTTTGCCAATGATCCGCGGAAATCTCTCCGCCAATACTTCTGGATGACCTGCGGATTCACCGCGCTTTATCTCGGCCTCGGCTTCGCCGCGGCTCACATCAACTTCCACGAGCTCTCCCGAGCGACGGCAGGAAGAATTCTCTCCATCATCGTGCACGTGCGATGGATGTCGTTCGTGTGCGCCGTGATCGACGCCGTCGCGACCGTCTTCTTCTTCATCTTCTATCTTCGCAACGTCGCGCGCGCCCGCCGGTAATATCGCCTTCATTGGTCCGTTCCGCTTCGCCATCCGCGCGGATGTGCTCCATTACGATGTCGGATCAGAGATGGCTCAGCGGCATACCGACAGACTCCTTGCCCTGAATGATTCGCGGCTCGCCGCTTTCCTGGGTGCAGAGTGTGAGGACGAACGCGATCGGCAGCTCGATCGCGTCGTCGAAGAGCACGTCCGTTCCACGGCGCACCGAACGATCGCCGCGCACATGCGCGGCGAGTGGCGCATCGATTCGCATGACGCGGAGGATGTCGTCTCCGGCGTGGTCCTCATGATGATCCGGAAGTTGCGCGCGGCGCTCATCCTCGAGGAGGAAAGTCTGCAGAACCTGGAAGCGTACGTCACCACGGTCACGCGCAACGTGCTGCGCGATCTGGTGCGAGCGAGATCGCCGGGCCGGATGCGCGTGCGCAGCCGGCTGCGCTATCTGCTCGCGCACGATCGGCGGCTGGCACTCTGGAATTGTGATGGCGTCGCCGTAGCCGGACTCTCCTCGCAACTCGATCGCGACCCGGTCAATCCGGAGACGGAAAACCTGGCGGCTGCAATCCGGAACCTTCCGGCGTCACCCGACCGCGCGCCCGACGCGCTGATCAGGCTTTTCGCGCAGCTCGGCGGACCGCTGCGCTTCATCACTCTCGTCTCCGCATTCGTCGAGCTCTGGGGCGTTCGCGATGGCGAGAGCTCGAACATCGAAGCGGTCGCCGACGAGAACGACAGGCCGGGCCAGCGGCTCGAGTGGCGGCAGTATCTCGATCTCCTCTGGCGCGAGCTGCTCGGCCTTCCGGTCCGCCAGCGCTCCGCGCTGCTGCTCAATCTGCGCATGCCGCACAGCGAGAACGCCATCGCACTGTTCATCGCGGCCGGCATCGCCCGCTTCGAAGAGATCGCAGAAGCGCTGGGGATGTTGCCGCCGCAACTCGCGGCGATCTGGGATGAGCTGCCGCTCGACGACGAAACGATCGCGTCGTCACTCGGCGGCTCGCGGCAGCAGGTGATCAATCTCCGCAAGGCGGCGCGCGAACGGCTCGCGCGGCGGATGGCCGCCCACTCGAGGCCGGGTCCATGAGCAGATGGAGCAGACGATGACGACGCACGTGAGCGAAGCGGATCTCGATCGGTTGCAGCGCGGAGTCTCCACGCTGGACGAGCTGCGTCGGCTCGGCGAACATCTGCGAGCGTGCGACGCGTGCGCGGTACGCGCCGCACGTCCGTTCGCGGGCGACGTCGCGGCGCTGACCGACGCTCTCGGCGAAGAAATGCCGGATGACGTTCAGGCTCACGACGATCTCGATGCGTACGTCGACGGCACGCTCTCTCCCGAACGGCGGCAAGCCTTCCTGCTGCACGTCAAACGCTGCGGCGACTGTCGTGCGGCGATCGGGGACGTGGAGCGATTCGCTCGCGCCATTCGTTTGCGCCGGATGGCGCCGGCCGCCGCCGCACTGGCGATTGCGGCGACGATCGCGGCGGTGTTCGTCCTCACGCCGCGGCCGAACGTGACGCCGCCGATTCCGCTCACGCCGCGATCGATGTCAATACCGGCGCTCGCTACGTCGCACGACGCGGCGCCAATCGCCGCCGCGCGCAAGCCCGAATGGCAGGCGCTCGTGAGCGAGACGATGCGCACCGGCCGCCTC
>JAOBAU010000399.1 GCA_025463165.1 Acidobacteriota bacterium
TCCGGATCTCGGCCAGCTGCGGGCGCGAGAGGGCGCGCGTGTCGGCGCCATCGAGCAGGTAGTCGCCGCCCGTGGCCTGGTCGAGGCAGCCGAGGATGTTCATCAGCGTCGACTTGCCGGAGCCGGAGGTGCCCATGATCGCGACGAACTCGCCCTGCGCGACGGTGAGATCGATGCCGCGCAGCGCGTGTACTTCATTCGTGCCGCTCGTGTACGTCTTGACCAGTTTTTCGGTCTGAATGACGTTCGCCATTAGAAGCCTCCTCGCGCGCCGCCGCGCTGTGCGCCGCCCTGCTGCTGGCCGGACTGGAACGGCGTGGCGGCCGGTGCCGCCGCGGTCTGCGACGTCGCGCTCACGGTTCCGGCGACGACTTTCATCCCTTCCGTGACGCCGGTGCCGCGCACTTCGGTCGTAGTGCCGTCGGTGATTCCGGTCTGCACGCGGATCGGCTGCAGCTGGCCTTTCGCATCGACGACGTAGAGCGTGCCGCCGCGCGTGCCGGTGCCGCGAGTGCGCTGCGCATTTGCCGCGCGTGCGGTGGTCGTCGTCGCGGCGGTGGTCGTTGCCGTTTTCGTTGCGGTCGTCGTCGCGGCCGGTTTGAAGCGAAGCGCCGCGTTCGGAACGCTGAGGACGTTTTCCGCCGACTTCGTCAGGAAGTTGACGCGCGCGGTCATGCCGGGAAGGAGCTTGCCGCGCGGATTTTCCACTGCGACGACGACCGTGTAGTTGACGACGTTGTCCTGCGTGGTCGACTGCAGCCGTACCTGTTTCACCGTACCGTTGAATGTCTGGCCGGTCAGCGCCTGCACGGTGAACTCGGCGGTCTGACCCTGTTTGATCTGCGCGATGTCGCTCTCGCCAACCTGGGCGAGGATCTCCATCTGCGACAGATCGTTCGCGATCAGGAAGAGCTGAGGCGCCGAAAGACTCGCCGCGACCGTCTGTCCCTGCTGCACGTTGCGCTCGATGACGACGCCGTCGATCGGCGCATAGATGTTCGTGTACGAAAGATTCTGCTTCGCGCGATCGAGTGCGATGCGCGCCGACTTCACGCCGGCCTGCGCCACTTCGGCAGTCGACTGCGTCTGTTCGTATGCGCTGCGTGCGACGAGTCCCGCGTTGAGCAGTTCGCGATTGCGCGAGTAATCACGCGACGCCTGCAGCGCCTGCGCCTGAGACTTCTCGACGTTTGCCTGCGCGTCGGTGACGGCCTGCAGTGCAAGCGTCGGATCGATGCGCGCGAGGAGCTGTCCTTTCTTCACGCGATCGTTGTAGTCGACGAGCAGCTCGGAGACCTGTCCCGACACCTGCGTGCCGACGCTGACCGTCGTCACCGCGTTCAGCGTGCCGGTCGAGGAGACCGTCGCTTTGATGTCGCCGCGAGAAACGGCGACGAAGCGGTACGTGTCCGGCTCTTTCGCGAACGCAACCTGGCGAACCAGGACGGCGATGAGTGCGACGAGCGCGATGACGGCAATGGTGATGATCGATTTCGTGCGGTTCATGATTGTCCCTCCGTGAAGCCGTACTTCTCAGGTGCTTTGGCGATGCGCGCGGCGGCGACGAGCCGCGGTACGTAATTGCGCGTTTCTTTTGGCAGCAGAGCGGAGATGGCGAAGAAGTCTTCTTCCGAGCCGCGCTCCGATCCGGTGACCTCGCGCATGACGCGTGCGACGCGGTTTTCTCCGGTGTTGTATGCCGCGGCGGCGAGATACCAGGAGCCGAAGCGGCCGTAGAGATCGGACAGATAGCTGAGCGCCGCGTCGGTCGAGCGCGCCGGATCAACGCGGTCGTCGACGTTGTGATTGACGGTCAGCCCGTAGCGCTCGGCGGTTGCGGCGATGAACTGCCACAGTCCCTTCGCTTTTGCCGGCGACGTCGCAACCGGATTGAAGCCGGACTCGATCATCGCCAGATAGAGAAGGTCGTGTGGCATGCCACGCTCGTCGAGCTTCGATTCAATGAGCGGCGCGAACGACGTCATCCGGTCGAGGTACGTTTCGAAGCTCGTCCGCTGATCGCTCGTGAAGCGCTTCACCCAGTAATCGACGCGTTCGTTGTCGACGTCGGGAAGCTCAGGCGCGCTGGTCACGGTGAGCGGAACGAGCTCGGTCGGTTGCGCTTCTTCGCCGTCTGCGCCGCTCAGAATGACGGGAGCTTTCTGCGGCTTCGCTTCGAGCGCCGCGACGTTCGCCGACAGCATCGCGAACGAGCCGGCGACGAGTGCCGCCGCGCCGAACCGGCGCATCTTGTCTTTGATGGATCGCATGCATCCCGTAACCGGACCGCCTGCGGGTAACTTTCGCCATTTCAACGACTTGCACGCACGCGTCATGAACGGCACGTCCGCGTCATGAAACGGAAAAAGGAGGCATCTCTGCCTCCTTTTTCCGTACTGCTGTGATCGCTCGGATTACTGCTGTTCGTGCTTCTGATGACGCGCGGCGCGATCGGCTTTCAGCTGCTGCCACTTCGCGTTCTGATCCGGCGTGAGCACCGACGCGATGCTGGCGTTTTCAGTCGCGCGGATCTGCTTCATCTGCGCGCGGGCGGCGTCGACCGCCGGCTTCAGTGAATCCATCTTCGCGGTGTCGTTCGCCTCCTTCGCGGTGAAGTACTCCTTCATCGTGGCGCGCGACTGCTCGAAGAACGCGGCGTTCTGCTGGCGCGACGCTTCTTTCAGCGACTTGATCTGCGCCTTCTGCGCGTCGGTGACGTTGAGCTCCTGCGCGAGCTTCGCGCCGAATCCGCCGCGCTTGCCGCCGTGGCGTCCCCATCCGTGACCACCTTCGCGACCGTCTCCTGCTGCTGCGAACGCCAGCGAGGCGCCCAACAGCGTGACTGCTACTGCGCTTGCAAACTTCTTCATGGCTGGTCTCCTGTTGTGACTGGCGTTTGGTTGTCGGTTAGTCGTCCGTCGGTTATTTGATGTTGCCAGTCGCGGTGATAGACGCTTTGCAGGCCGCCGTTGTTTCGTCGCAAACACGAACCGCACTCCCTTGTCACGAATCGCACGAAATCGCTCCGATGCGGACGTAAGCTTGCAATCGATGGAGAGCGTGAATCACTCACTGAAGCGGCGCGAGCTCGCCATCATCTTCGCGTTCTGGACTCTCCTCGCCGTGCTCTCATCGGCGAACTGGCTGCTCGATCCGCGCGGTCCCAGCTTTCGTCCGGTCGATCCGAGCGGGCCGGTGATCATGGCGTTCGTCGAGTCGTGGACGTGGGCCGCGCTGACGCCGCTGATCTTCCGGCTGTCGAGCCGCTTCAGTCTGAAGAGCGCGCCGCTGCTGATCGTCGTCGGCATCATCATCTCCGTCGCCGTCTTCCTGCTCCTCGGTTTCGCCCGTCATGAAGTCTTCGAGCTGCATCACCGGCCGTATCGCGGACTGAGCGAGATCACGAGGATGCGCTTCGTGCCGCAGCTCCTCTTCTACTTCGCGGTCCTCGCCGCCGGCTTCGCGCGCGAATATTTTCTGCGCGATCAGGAGCGCCAGGTGCACGCGACGCAGCTTCAGGCGCAGCTCGCCGAGGCGCGGCTGAATGCGCTGAGGATGCAGTTGAATCCGCACTTTCTCTTCAACACGCTGAATGCGATCTCGGCGCTCGTCGATCGCGACGCCGCCGGCGTGCGGCGAATGATCGCGCGACTGAGCGAGCTGTTGCGGACGACCACCGACAGCCGCGCTACCGATGAGGTTCCATTGCGGCAGGAACTGCAATTGCTCGATCGCTACATCGAGATCATGGAGATCCGATTTCAGGGACGTCTTCGCGTCGAGCGCGACGTCGAGAGCTCGACCCTCGGCGCACTCGTGCCGAACTTGATTCTGCAGCCGATCGTCGAGAACGCGCTGGAACATGGCGCGAGTCGCGCGGTCGGCGAAGGAGTTGTACACATCACCGCGCGCCGCGAGGGTGACCAGCTGCGCATTCAGGTGCGCGACAACGGACCGGGCGTCGGCGTGAACAGAGAAGGAGTCGGACTCGGCAACACGCGCGCACGACTCGAGCAACTTTACGGAGACGCCGCGAGCGTCACGCTGATCACGGCACCGGACGGCGGCGCGATCGCGGAGATCGTCGTGCCGTTTCATACGAATGTCTGAGCACGTACGAGTCGTGATCGTCGATGACGAGCCGCTGGCGCGCCAGCACATCGCCGATCGTCTGGCGCACGAAGAACAGGTCGAAGTCGTCGGCGAAGCGGGCGACGGACTCGATGCCGTGGAAGTGATTCGCCGGCTTCGTCCCGACATCGTCTTCCTCGACGTGCAAATGCCGGGACTCGACGGCATCGACGTCGTCGATACGATCGGCGCGGATGAAATGCCGGCCACGATTTTCACGACGGCGTTCGATCAGTACGCGCTGAAAGCGTTCGATCGCGCGGCGGTCGATTACCTGCTGAAGCCGTTCGATGACGAGCGCTTCTCGCAGGCATTCCGCCGCGCAAGAAAAACGCTCGAGCTGCAGGAAGTCGATCGGATGGCGCGCAGGCTGCGATCGCTGCTGCAGGAGGAGGAGGGGGAGCGGCCTGCGGCTGTTCCGCCTCCGCAATATCTCGATCGCATTCCGATAGAGACCCGCGGCCAGGTGCGAGTCGTGCCGGTCGCGAAGATCGACTACATCACCGCGAGCGGACCGTACGCCGAGCTGCACGTCGGCGATCAGGCGTACGCGGTGCGCGAACGAATGCAAACGCTGGAAGAGCGACTCGATCCCAACGTGTTTTTGCGCGTGCATCGCTCAGTCCTCGTAAGACTCGATCGCATCGACGCAATGCTCCGCAGTCCCGGCGGCGACTACGGCGTGCGGTTGAAGGACGGGACGAAGTTGAGCGTGAGCCGTGCGAGGCGTGATGAGCTGGAGCGGCGGTTGGGGGTGACGGGGTAACTGACACCGATCAACGAGGTCCTCAGTCCGGTGAGACTGAAGAGGACTTTGACAACGCATTGTTCCTCCACCAGGTGCTGAACGACCCGGCGCGGATAGCGGTATGCATTGAAGCCTGAGGATTACCATCGCGCACGCGCTTTTGAAATGGCACGACGACGCGGTACGAACCTCCGGCGTGACATGCCGTGGTCTAAGTGCCGCGCGGCGGCTAACTCAGAAGTACGCAGCGAGACCGAAGGTTTGGAGCTTCTTCGCGAGCTTGCGGTCAAACGTCGCGACGGCATCGCAGCGCGTCGCGGTGGCGACGGCGACTATGACGGCATCGGCCAGGCCGGTGACAGGATCGGGCCAGATGTCGAGCAGGCGTTTCCATGGGCATTCGTCGACGAGCTGCGCGCCCGGGAAGGTGGTCAACGCACGGAGGACGGTCGCGAGACGAGCGCCGGTCGCGCCGTACTGGCTTTGCACGACGTATGCGACTTCGAAGACGACGGATTGCGGAACGACGGCCACGATCTCGCCGTCTTCGGCGCTCTGCATCAGCGCTCGCGCGGCGGTGTGTTGCGCGGTGTTCCGATCGATGAAGAACGACACGAACACGTTGGCATCGACAGCGACGCGCCGCACGTCAGATACGCCCTCGCATCTTGCGCGCAGCCGCGACGGCCTTCACCGCGTCTGGTTCGCCGTGTTTGATGAAGCCTTCCAGCTCCCACAGCAACGGCCGTTCGGTCGTGATGGCGACTTTGCCGCCGCGCACTTCCCACCGGAGCTTCGTGCCCGGCTCCAGGTCGAGCGCTTCGCGGATTTCCTTCGGGACGGTCGTTTGTCCCTTGCTGGTCATGGTCGAGAAAGGCACGTCGTTCGCTCCTTACAAATTCTACTACACGTAAGGATGACGCGGCGGGCTACGCTCGCCGTCTCACACCCTTCCCCCCGCGTTTGCGGGGAGAAGGGTCGCGAGGCACACGGCGCGATTCACATCCCCATCGGCACCAACGGTCGCACCTCGATCGTCCCCATCCTCACCGACGGGATTCTCGCGGCGATGCCGATCGCTTCGTCGAGATCGCCGGCTTCGATGAGGTAGTAGCCGCCGAGCTGTTCGCGGGTCTCGGCGAACGGGCCGTCGGTGACGAGGCGCTTGCCGTCGCGGACGCGTACCGAGGTCGCGGTCGACGTCGGCTGGAGCTGGGCGCCGGTGATCATGTTTCCGCTTGCCGTGATCTGCTCGGAGAACTGGCCGTACTCGGCGTAAATCGCTTTCTGATCGGCCTCGCTCATCTTGTCCCAGGCCTTTTCTTCGTCATGAATCAGCAGAAGGTATTTCATCGTTTTCTCCTCTCTCAGGCGAATGGATTTTCGTCGGCCGACGGTCCGTAAATCGACGGCAGCGCGACGTCGAGCGTGCGCAGGTAGGTGCTGAGCTGTCCGCGGTGGTGATAGACGTGGTTGAGCACGACCATCCGGATCATGCCGATTTTCGGCAGGGTGAAGATCGGCTGGCCGTCGCGCATCAGCGACCAGTTCGAGACGAGATCTTCGTCGCTCATTGCTCCGAGCAGCGCTTTCGTCGAAGTGTGGCTGTCGTCGAACATCGTGACGATCTCGGTCGCGGAGGACGGCACGGTCTCGGGCTGCGACCTCACCTCGCCCGATTCGTTTTGAATCATCGACGACACGTGCTTCTGCACCTGGGCGATGTGCACCGCCAGCTGCCCGAGCGTGCGCGCTTTCGGATGCGGCTTCCAGTCGAGCTTCTCGCTGGGGATTCGCTCGAGCAGACGACGCGTGGCGATCGCTTCCTGATCGAGCTCCGTGACTACTGATTGCGCCATTGACATTGGGGTATCTCCTTTTTGCTTTCGTGAGTGAATCGAACGACGATCGCCGAAATCGACACCCCTGCGAAAAAAATCTACGATCGGTCATGGAAATCGCTGCCGCCGGTGCGGTCGACGAGCTTTACCGCTCCGACTGGGGCCGGATTCTGGCGACGCTGATCCGTCTCTTCGGCGATTTCGACGTGGCGGAGGAAGCGGCGCAGGAAGCGTTCGCCGCGGCGGTCGAGCGATGGAACGCGTCGGGCGTGCCCGAGCATCCGCGTGCGTGGATCATCCAGACCGCGCGTCACAAGGCGATCGATCGGATTCGGCGCCGTGCGTCGCTGGAAGAGAAGCTGCCGTTCTATGCGGCGCTCTCATCGACCGTCGTCGAGGCGCCGGAGCTCGAGCGTGATGAGATTCCCGACGATCGGCTGCGGCTGATCTTCACCTGTTGCCATCCGGCGCTCGCGCCGGAGGTGCAGGTGGCGCTGACGCTGCGAACGCTGACCGGACTCGATACGGAGGAGATCGCGCGCGCGTTTCTCGTGCCGGCGGCGACGATGGCGCAGCGCCTCGTGCGCGCGAAACGGAAGATTCGCGACGCCGCGATTCCGTACACGATTCCGGGCAAAGCCGACATGCGCGAGCGGCTCGATGCGGTGCTTACCGTCATCTATCTCGTCTTCAGCGAAGGCTACGCCGCGACGCGCGGCGTGCCGCTCGTGCGCACCGATTTTTGCGCGGAGGCGATCCGACTCGGTCGGCTGGTGCGCGAGTTGGTGGCGCCGCGGCCGGCGCCGGAAGCGACGGCGCTGCTCGCGCTGATGCTGCTGCACGATTCGCGACGCGATGCACGTCTTGATTCCGCCGGCGATCTGATCGTGCTCGAAGAGCAGGATCGCGCGCGATGGGATCGGCGGCAGATCGCCGAAGCGTTGCCGCTGGTTGAGGAAGGGTTGCGCGGCGGACCGACGCCGTTCGCGCTGCAGGCGGCGATCGCGGCATTGCATTGCGAAGCGGCGAGTGCGGCGGAGACCGACTGGCCGCAAATCGTCCGGCTGTACGAACGGCTGGAAGCGATGCAGCCGTCGCCGGTCGTGACGCTGAATCGCGCCGTCGCCGTCGCGATGGTCGCCGGTCCGCGGCGCGCGCTGGCCCTCATCGAGACGATCGCGGCGGAGCTCGATGGCTACCATCTGCTGCATGCGTCGCGCGCCGATCTGCTGCGCCGCGCCGGCGATCGCGAGGAAGCGGTGAAGAGTTATGAACGTGCGCTGGCGCTCGTGACGAATGAGAGCGAGCGGCGTTATCTCGCGCGACGGCTGACGGAGTTGTGAGCGCTGGAACTGCTTATGCACGCCGTCATTCGCATGGAACCGCGTCGCGTTTCGCTCGTGCTCGTTCTCGTCGTTTGCGCGCTGACGAGTTGCAGTCATGCGCCGGTGCCGCTGCCGGCGACGCCGGCAACTCTGTCGACCGACTCCGCGGCAGTAGCGGCGCGCGGCGAGTACCTCGTCCGCAACGCCGCGGTTTGCGGCGGTTGTCACGGCGCATCGGAGCGCAATCCTGACGGCGCGCTCAGCGGCGGGAAAGAGTTCCACGACTGGCGCATCGGGACGGCGCGCGCGTCGAACCTGACGCCGGACGACGAGACGGGACTCGGCACGTGGAGCGAGGCGGAGATCGTTCGCTCGCTGCGGACCGGCGTGCGCAAAGACGGCCGGCTGCTCGCGCCGGTGATGCCGTACGAGTGGTTCCATCAGATGTCGGATGAGGACGCGTTCGCGGTTGCGCGCTATCTGAAATCGCAGCCGCCGGTTCGCAACAACGTGAGGCAGAGCCCGAACATCGTCTTCAAACTCGGCAAGCTGATTCTTCATCCGAAGCCGACGATGACGGTCGCGGCGACGCCTCGCGGCGCGACGGCGGAGTACGGACGTTACCTGTCGCAGCACGCGGCCCTTTGCGCCGAATGCCACACGCCGCGGGGAGGAATCCGTTCCACGCCCGATATGAGCCGCCTGTTCGCCGGGATGGCCAAACCGCCGAAAGGATTTCCGGCGAATCCTTCGAACCTGACGCCCGATCCTACCGGCATCGCCGCCTGGAGCGAAGACGATTTTCTCAAAGCGCTGCACACCGGAGTCACGCCGGACGGTGAGCATCTCCATCCGTTCATGCCGTGGAAGGAAAATGGGCGGATGACGGACGATGATCTGCGCGCGATCCATCGCTTTCTCCGAACCGTGCCGCCGATCCACAACGTCGTGCCGCGGAAAGAGCAGCCGGCGCAATGAGGTGCGTCGTCATGTCCTAACATTGCGCGCATGAACAAAGGCGAACATCACTACAGCGCGCAACTGATCTGGGACGGCAATCACGGCAACGGCACGGCTGATTACGCCGAGTACGGACGCGAGCACCGGATGCTCATCGATGGCAAGCCGGAGCTGAATCTCACTGCCGATGCTGCGTTCCGCGGCGACGCGGCGAAACACAATCCGGAAGATCTGCTCATCGCCGCGATCTCGTCGTGTCACATGCTTTCGTATCTCGCGCTTTGCGCGAAGTACGGGATCAGCGTGTTGTCGTACGAAGACGATGCGAGCGGCACGATGCAGGAGGATGGGAAGGGCGGCGGGCGCTTCGTCGAGGTGATGCTGCGTCCGAAGGTGACGATCGCGAACGGGGAGCAGATCGAGCGCGCCATGAAGCTGCACGATCGCGCGCACGAGCTCTGCTTCATCGCCAACTCGTGCAGCGTGCCGATTCATCATCAGCCGGAAGTGACCGCATGAAGGACCTGACGATCGAGCTCGAAGATCGTCCCGGCGCGCTCGCCGAAATGGGGGAGGCGCTCGGCCGCGCGGGCGTGAGCGTGGAAGGCGGCGGCGTCTTCGTCACGAACGGAGTCGGCGTCGCACACTTCCTCTTTCACGATGGCTTGGCCGCGAGCGCGGCGCTGGCAGCGGCCGGAATTCGCGTCGTCGCCGAGCGCGAAGTGCTCGTACAGAAACTGCGTCAGGATGAGCCGGGCCAGCTCGGAAAGATCGCGCGGCGGATGGCGGAGGCGGGCGTGAATATCGAAGTGCAGTACAGCGATCACGATCACAATCTGATCCTGGTCGTCGACGATCTCGCGCGCGGACGTGCAGTGTCCGAGCAGTGGATGCGCGAGTCGCGGACTTAACTTCAGCAGTTATTCCGTGCCGTCGGTAGGGAATTGCGCCGTTTGGGCTCTCTATGTATGGGAGGCCCAATTGCGATCCTCCATCAGCGCGGTACTGATCCTGACGGCGTGGGCCGTCGCACCCGCGATCGCGAACGAGCCGTCGCTCGGCTCTGCCGCGAGCTTCGCGGTGCTCGGCGGATCGTCGGTGACGAATCGCGGCGCGACGCGCGTGACCGGCAATGTCGGCGTCAGTCCCGGCGGCAGCGTTTCGGGATTTACGGCCGCATCGTTATCGGCCGGCGAGATTCACCGCGATGACGCACTCGCCGGTTCGGCGCAACGCGATGTGCGCGATTTACTCGTGTCGGGAGCATGCACGCCGGTCGCGCTCTCCGGCACCGTCGCTCCCGGAAACTACTGCATCGCTTCGCTCCCGCAGCAACTGACACTCGATGGTGGAGCGGACGCGGTGTGGATTTTCCGCGCCAGTGCTGATCTCCGCACTGCTGCCGGTTCGTCGATCGTACTAATGAACGGCGCGACGGCGTCGCACGTGTTCTGGCAGGTCGCAGGTTCCGTGACGCTGGCGCCGTTGACGCGGTTCGCGGGGAACATTCTGGCGACCGGCGATATCACTCTCGAATCGGGCGCCACGCTTTACGGACGCGCCCTCGCTCGCGGCGCGGTGACGCTCGATGGCAACGTCGTCACGCTCTGCTGCGATCCGATCACGCTGATGCCGCTCACCAGCGCCAGGATTTCCGCCGCCGGCGGAACGGCGCCACTGACCTTTGTTGCTTCCGCTTTGCCGCCCGGCTGGTCGCTGAGCTCCGCGGGAGTGCTGGCGAGCGCGTTCACGCCGAACCGCGTCACGTTCATCGTGACCGCGACCGACGCCAACGGCTGCACCGGTTCGCGCGCCTACAGCGTCGTGTTCCCGTCGTCGCCGGTGGGTGGACCGACGTTATCGTTTTGGTTGCTGGTGGTGCTCGGCGTCGGTCTCGTGATGGTGGGCGTGAGGATGTTGCCGTGACGGCCGCCCCAAACTGCATTTGGTGCGGCGAGGTACTGAGGCAGCCGGATGCGCGAAGGTGCACCAGCTGCAAGTCGTGGCAGGAGCAGAGACAGTGCGGTGTCTGCGGCGAGTCGATCGCGCGCGATGCGTCGTACTGCAACGCGTGCAAGTCCGTTCAGGCAGACGCGTATGACGCCTGTGTCGTCTGCCGCGCGTCACTGCCGAGGAAGGCGGGCCGTTGTAACGCCTGCACGTCGCTTCAGGATTGGCGTCGCCACACCTCGTATTCCTCGGCTGCGCTCGCGCTCCTCGTCGCGATTCTCACGACGAGCACTTCGCTTTTTCTGCAGATATCGAGGTTTCAGAATCGGTATTCCGATACCTCGGTCGTCGTGGCGGGTGCAACGCCTGACAACGTGGTGATTACCGTCGTAAACACCGGATTGCGCGCCTCGGTTCTTCAGCGTTTCGTGCTCGAGTTCAAAGACTTGCCGCTTAGGTCGGTCGAGCTCAGGGTCACGCCGAAAGACCGCGAATCCGGCAGGACGTATGTGCCACCCGGCTCGCGAGTCGTTCACCTGAAGGCGACGGAGATTCTGCCCCTTGGCGAAAGCAAAGATCGGATCCGCAAGATGTTAGCGGCCGGTCTCGGCACAGCAACGCTAACGATCTCGATCAAAGAATCGAACGACCAGGCCTCCGGTCCGTGGACGAAAGTGGCCGTGACGGTGCCGGCACGATTGATCGGTGACTTCATTCTGAAGGAGATTGCCGATGTGTGAGCGTGCAAGGTTGCTTTTGTTCGTGTGCATTGCGTTGATTCCGCTCTCCGCCGCCTTTGCGCAAACGACCAATGACATCGAAGTGCAACTCGAAGGGTGTGGCGACGTCCGTCATGCCTCGATCATCCTGCATGGTGATGATCAGAGTGCGATGGACCTCCATCGAGCCGGGGACCTATGGAAACTGCATCGGCTCCTGTCAATCAATACGTCGCTGGAAAACCCAAGTCTGCGGCTTTATCCCGGCCGGACTACGTGCCGCCGCGCGTTGCCTGATCAAACGGACCAACAGGGGAACGTCATCGCTCGCTTCGTATTTCGCTGCGTCGAGGGAGACTACCGCCGCATCGAGTTCTCTACTGGTGGTGATGTCTCGATCGCGTACAGGCGACACCTCGATCAATCCGCCGTGCGTGGCGACGTCGAATGCGACGAAAGGGGCGAATTCCAGTACGGTCACGGCACGATCGCGGACTTTGACGCTCATGGCGAAAAGATTTTCATCTATCCCGGCTTCGCCAAAGCCGACATCATCGGACCGGGGATTATGGTCAGGGATCCGGCGAAGACCGCCCCTGTCACGAAGAAGTATTCCCGCTCCGAACTGGCCGCCCTTTTCGTCCGACAAGTTGGCCGAGGCGATGGTTCCGCGCCTCCCGTCATCTCCGACAACTGGCGTCTGCGCATGCAGATGGGACTTAAAAAACTCGGTGTCAACAACGTTTCAATGGCGGTGCGGCGATGAAGCCGCGCTTCATCATCCTCGGCGCGCTCCTCGTTGCGGCTGCCGCGTCAGCACAACTTCCCGTCTTCGACGTCGACGACTTCGTTGCTCCCGGCGATGGAGTGATGTTCGTCTCGCGTATCGGCACCGGCTACGTCGCGAACCTCATCGACGGCTATCGTCCCGTCGAGCAGAACGCGCTGTTCGTCCACCTTGCCAACAGCGTCTACTGGTCCAACTTTCAGTTCGACTACAAGCGCAGCGAAGTTCGCGGATCGGAAGAGAGCGGCCGTGCGCACGTGCAGAGTCGCCGCTGTTCGCCGCCGATCTATTTTCCGACGCCGCCGCCGCGCGACGCCACGCCGGCCGCGCCGTTGCCGGGATCGCGCGACACGTTGCAATTCTCCTTCTATCGCCGTCAGTCCGGCATCGTCCTCCGCACGCGTGCGACGTACGAGCGTCAGGCAATCGACACGACGGTCACATCAATCACGAACGGCGACGACGTCGCGAAGTTGTCAGGCGATGAGCAGACGTTCGCACTCGACGCCGACCTTGCATTCGGGCGCCATCTTTTCGGTTCGCTCAT
>JAOBAU010000404.1 GCA_025463165.1 Acidobacteriota bacterium
CGCGCTCGCCGGCGAAGAGGATCGCGTGCGCGAGACCGGCGTCGCGCACCGCATCGCGGAGTTGCTGCTCGTACGCGGCGCCGTCCGACGTCCCTTTGCCGACGAGGACGAACTTCGCGTCGGGATAGCGCGCCAGCACTTTTGGCGCAGCCGCGAAGAGCACCTCATGTCCTTTCACTCCTTTGCCACGCAGATACGTGGGCGAGTAGGCGCTGCGCATCGGAGGGTAAAAGTAGGCGACGAATCCGATCACCGGCTGCGTGTCGCTGAGTCCGAGCTCGCGGCGAAGCGTTTGCGCGTCGGCCTTCGCCGGATCGAATGCATCGGTGTCAGGCGTGTAATACGCGAGGCGAACGTTGTCCGGCGACACGCCGCGTGACTCGTAAAGCGCGCGCGTTCGCTCGCACGTCGCGATGATTCGCGTGTCGGTGAACAGCGTCGCCAGCTCGAGGTCGCTGAGGATCGGACTCTCGAGAAACAGCGGCGACGGAATCATCGAGATGCGGATCGGCACATCGGCGATCCACGACGCCAGACGTCCGACGATGATCGACGTGAAGAGATGGTAGTGAACGACGTCGGGACGATGCCGGCGCAGATAGCGCGCGATCCGCAGCAGATGAAACGCGAACGTCAGCGCGCGCGATGGCGGCGGCAGCTCGATCGGCAACACGTCGAACGGAATGCCGCACGCTTCGAGCAGCCGCGGCACGCTGCCGCTGTTTCGCGGCAGGACGACGCGAACGTCATGGCCGCGGCGCGCCTGTTCGCAGACGATGTTCGTGAGCCACGGCACTCCGTCGGTCGAATCAGCGATGTGGATGATGCGGAGCCGTGTCAACGCGCGCGATTGTAGAGCGTCGCGTGCATTCGCGTTCGCGATGCAGTTCTTCTACACTCCGCCGCCTCTGATGCCTGTCACGCGTCCGCTGCGCATCGTGCACGTCACCCCAACGCCGACCGGTGCGCCGTGGATGATCGCGATCATGGCCGAGCAGAAGAAGCGCGGGCACGACGTCGCCGCGATCGTTCCGTCGCTCGACGGCGACATCGCGCCGCGGCTCGCCGCGCTCGGCATTCCCTGCTACGCCGACACGACGAACATCGTGAACTCGCTGTCGCATCGGGAGCGGATTGCCGGCCTCCGCGGGCTGGTGAAGCTCCTGCGCCGATTGCGGCCCGACGTCGTACACAGCCACATTTTCGAAGCAGTCGTCACCGCGCGTCTGGCATCGTGGATCGCCGACGTGCCGCGCCACTTCTCCGGCATCGTCGGTCCGCTGTCGCTCGAGTTCGAGTTCCTTCGAACGATCGAGCTCGGCACGTCGTTCGCCGACACGAAGACGATCGCGTCGTCGAGGTACACGCGCGATTTGCTGCGCCAGTTCGGCGTGCCGGAAGAGCAGATCGAGCTCGTGTTCTACGCGATCGATCAGAGCGGACATCATCCCGAGCTCGCCGACGGAGCGCGCGTCCGGCGCGAGCTCGGCATTCCGCTCGACGCGCCGGTGATCGGGAAGATTGCGTACTTCTACGCGCCGGTGAATGCGCCGCTGGTCTTCGGCGAGAAGCTGATGCGGCGCGGGCTCAAAGGTCACGACGTATTGATTCGTTCGGCGCCGCGCGTGCTTGAAGAGTTTCCCGACGCACGATTCGTGCTCGTCGGACGAGGATGGGGCGAGCCCGGCATCGCGTACGTCGAGTACCTTCGCGCGCTGGCGAAATCGCTCGGCGTCGAGCACGCGATTCTCTTCCCCGGCGAGCGGCGTGATATCCCCGATACGCTCGCGTCGTTCGACATCTCCGCGCATTGTTCGCTGACCGACAACCTCGCCGGGACGGTCGAGTCGCTGCTGATGGAACTGCCGATGGTCGTGTCGAATATTCCGGGATTTCGCGACACGGTGCTGCACGAAAAAACAGGACTGGTCGTGCCGGTCGACGATCCGCCGGCGCTGGCCGAGGGGATTTTGAAATTGCTGCGGGACCGCGAGTACGCGCGTCAGCTCGGACAGAACGGACGCCAGTGGATGCTGGAGCGATTCACGCTGGAGCGGACCGTCTCCGATCTCGACGTGATTCTCGCCGGTTCGACGCGGCGCGCCGAACAGCACTATCGATTGCGGCGATCTCTGTTTCGCGCATTGCTGCTGCCGGTGCGACTGCTGCCGATTGAGCGCGAACTGCGTCGGATCCTGCAGCAACCAACGATCCTGCGCGGTTTTGTCTCTCGCGTGTCGCGCATTCCGCGCAAGGTCGCGCGCGTTGTGCTCGGCCCTTTTCGCAGACGGAGAAGCGTTGCATGACGACCTCGTACGACTACGATTCCGATCGCCGGCCGCCGCGCGCGCTCGAAGAGTTCCGTGAGCTGCTGCGCAGCGGACCGCTGCTGCGCGCGCTCGTGGAGCGCAACATCAAGATCCGCTACAAGCGCTCCGTCTTCGGACTGCTCTGGACGATCGCCAATCCGATGCCGATGCTGCTCGTCGTCTCGCTCGTCCTCACCCGACTCCTGTCGAAATACACACCGTCGTATCCGCTCTTCGCCTGCGCCGGGCTGCTGCTGTGGACGTTCTTCGCGCAGACGACGACGCTCGTGACGTACGAAATCGCAGCCGGCATCGATCTCTGGCGCCGCACGCGCATCCCGAAGACGGCGCTCGCGCTCGCGACTCTTGCAACGAGTCTCTTCAATCTGCTGACGACGCTCGTCGTGCTGATCGTCATCATGTTGATCATCTGCCGTCCGCTCGGCGCGCCGCAGCTCAGTCTTCTCCCCACGCTACTCCTCACGTCTCTCATCACCTTCGGCGCAACGCA
>JAOBAU010000196.1 GCA_025463165.1 Acidobacteriota bacterium
CCGCCGCGGAGCAGAAGAAGGACGAGCTCGAAAAGGAATTGAACAAGTGATGTTTGACGAGGACGATTTCGCGCGAATCGCGATTACCGGCGCCGATCTCCGTCGCGTTTCAAGGAAGCGATTGATCGGCCCGGTCGTGCTCGCGGCGATTTCCGCGCTGTTGCTCGTTGCCGGGTGCGTGCTCGTGTCGCGAGCGAATGGCGCCGGCGATCTGCGCCTGCTCAATACAGGAATCACGACGCTCAAGTTCGCGGTGGCCGCATCAGCGGTCACCGCGATCGCGGTCGTCTTCCTGGTGATCGATCTGAAAATCCTGAAAGCGTCGCGGCGCGAGTAGGCGCGCGAGCCTCTTACGCCCGCGCCTCCGCCCGCGCTCTGCTTCCCATCCACAGCAACAGCGCGCTCAATGCACACGCGGCGGGGCAGACGAGCAGCGCGATGCGCATCTGTTCGGGGTTGGTCACCACGCCGAGCACGTCGCTTAGTTTTCCGATGAGCGGGGAGCCGATGCCGTACGCGGCGATGTTGGCGATGGAAAAGAAAATGCCGATGCCGAGGCCGCGGAGGTTGGGGCCGGCGATGTCGTGGATGTCGGCGGCCGCGGGGCCGACCCACATCAATGCGAGACCGTAGAGCACGACGTTCAACAACAGGAGCACGACCAGATTGTTGATGTAGAGCAAGCCGAGCCAGAGCGGGATCGATGCGAGAGCGGCGCAGGCGGTGACGGCCATTCGTCCGCCGCTGAATTTGCGGCTGAAACGATCGGCGTAGTAACCGCCGAGAATCGTGACCGGGATTCCGACGAGCACCGAGAGGATTCCGCCCGCGATGCCGATCTGCGCGAGCGTCATGTGATGCACGCGGACAAAGAACGCGGTCGCCCAGATGCCGAGGTTGTTCGACGACAGCGCGAAGAGCGCGTAGCCGGCGAAGAGATACCGCAACGGCTTCGAGCGGAAGAGCAGCGTCCAGTCGCTGCTGCTGGCGGCGATCGGCGTCGTTTCGGTATTGCCGCGCGGCGGTTCGCGCAATGCGAACACGAGCAACGAAAGCGCGACGCCGGGGAAGCCGAGGAGATAGAACGCCCAGCGCCAGCCGTAGATTTGACCGATGGAGCCGCCGAGGAAAAATGCCAGGCCGCCGCCGAGCGCAATCGCTGATGCGTAGACCGATTGGACGGTCGCACGCATGCGCGGCGGGAAGTAATCGCTGAGCAACGACAGCGCGGCGGGACCGAGCGTCGCTTCGCCGACGCCGACCATCAGCCGGCAGAAAAACAGCTCTTCGAAGGAATGCGCGAATCCCGTCAGTCCGGAGAAAAGGCTCCAGACGGCGAGGCCGGCGCCGATCATCACCTTGCGGCTGCCGCGATCGGCCAGCCGTCCGAACGGAATGCCGAGGCTCGTGTAGAGAATGACAAACGAGAGCGTGCCAACCAGCGCGAGCTGCAGATCGGTGAGCGCGAGCTCTTTCTTGATCGGCGTGAAGAGGACGTAGATGACCGTGCGATCGAGAAAGTTCAGGACGTAGACCGCGCTGAGCAGAGCAAGCGCGTACCAGGAGTAAGCGGGGACGCGATCCGCCGCAGGGCTCTCGGAAGTGATTGTCGGCATTCGGTTAGTGTATCCGACCGACCGGCCGGTCGGGAAGTGCGCCCCACACTCTTACCACTGGCGTCGTCACCATCGATTTGTATAATCCGCACGCTTGTCCTACGGTCCGCTCAAGATCTTCACCGGACGCGCCCATCCGGGTCTCGCGCACGAAATCTGTGCGCTCCTCGGTATCGAATGCGGTCACGTCTCGCTCTACAGCTTCTCGGATGGCGAGAATTACGTTCATATAGATGAGAACGTGCGCGGCGCCGACGTCTTCGTGATCCAGCCGACAGCGCCTCCCGTCAACGACAATCTGATGGAGCTGCTGATCATGCTCGACGCGTTCAAGCGCTCGTCCGCGCGACGCGTCACCGCCGTCATGCCGTACTACGGCTACGCGCGGCAGGATCGCAAAGACAAGCCGCGCGTGCCGATCACGTCGAAGCTAGTCGCCGATCTGATCACCGCCGCCGGCGCCGATCGCGTTCTCACGCTCGACCTGCACGCATCGCAGATTCAGGGTTTCTTCAACATCCCCGTCGATCATCTTTTCGCCGCGCCGGTCATCGTCGGCCATCTCCGCAAAGCGGGGATGGAAGATCTGACGATCGTCTCTCCCGACGCCGGCGGCGTGGAGCGCGCACGCGCCTACGCCAAGCGCCTCGGCGCCACGCTGGCGATCATCGACAAGCGCCGCGTCGCTGCCAATCAAACCGAGGTGATGAACATCATCGGTGACGTCGAAGGGCGCAACGTGTTCGTCGTCGACGACATCATCGACACGGCCGGCACGCTCATTCATTCGGTCGAAGCGCTGATCGCGAAAGGGGCGCGGTCGATCTCCGCATCGTGTACGCACGCGGTGCTTTCCGGTCCGGCCATTCAGCGCATCAACGAGTCGGAGCTGGAAATGGTCGTGACGACGAACAGCATGGCCATGACCGACAAACAGGCCGAGTGTCCGCGGCTGACGGCGCTGTCGATCGCCGATCTGCTGGCCGAGGCGATCAAGCGGATTCATAACGAAGACTCGGTCAGCTCGCTCTTCGATATGTAGCCGGCGCGGCGAGGTGGAATTTTTCACCTTCCGCGGCCTTTCACCACGATTTGCTGCGTATACCAGAGAAGGAGTATCTGCATCATGGCTGAGGTCACGTTGGAAGTGTTGAACCGCGACGACGCGGGGAAGGGTGTCGCGCGGAAGTTGCGCGCGCAAGGGAAGATCCCGGCGGTCGTCTATGGCGGCCATCGTGATCCGGCGAAAATCGCCGTCGATCGCAAGGCGATCTCCGAACTGATTCAGAAGAGCGAGCACGGCGTCCGGTCCATCTTCCTGCTGAAGATGGCGGGCACCGATCAGCAGCGTCACGCGATGGTCAAGGAGATGACCATTCATCCGATCTCGCGCAAGATCACGCACATCGATTTCGTGCGCGTGATCATGGACGAGATGGTCCGCGTCACGATCCCGGTGCATCACACGGGAACGGCGATCGGCGTGAAGAACGGAGGCGGAATCCTCGACTTTCAGGTGCGCGAGCTCCATGTCGAATGCCTGCCGAACGCGATCCCCGATTCGATCGACGTCGACGTCACGTCGCTCGACAGCCACCAGTACCTGCGCATCTCCGACCTCAAGCTGCCGGAGGGCGTGCGCGTGCTCGACGACCCGGAGCGCGTGGTCGTCGGTGTGACGCAGGCGAAGGTGGAAGCGGCGCCGGAACCTGTGGAAGGCGCGGCAACGTCGGAGCCCGAGGTCATCACCAAGGGAAAGAAAGAAGAGTAAGCCGCATCACATCGAACGAACCGAAGCCCCGCGAAAATCGCGGGGCTTTTTCATTTCAAGTAAGCTGCGAAAAATGTTGCGCGTCGTCCCGCACTGCATTCCGATCGTCCTCACCGTGCTGGCTGCAGTCAGCTGCACGGATGAGTTGCGGCCGACCGTTTCGACGAAACAGACGGCGCCGGCACCGCATCCGAGCGCCGACCTCGCGGTCGCGGCGATCCGCGTGCCGTTCAGCGGCGCGAGCGTCGAGCCGAACATCGCCGCCGATCGCAACGGCGGCTTCGTCGTCAGCTGGATCGAGAAGGCGACGTCGAGCTTCATCTTCGCGCCCTACCGCGACGGCAGCTGGTTTCAACCGCGGATGATCACGCACGGCCGGCTGCTCGTGAACAAAGCGGACTTCCCGTCGATCGCCGTCGCGCCGGAAGGAACGTTGTACGCGCAGTGGATCGAAACGAAAGGGGAAGCGACGTCGATTCGCGTCGCGCAGTCGACCGACAACGGCGCGACGTGGAGCGCTCCGCTGCGTCCGCACGCCGATGCCGCGAGCGAGTTCGGCTTCGCATCGCTGCTCCCCGCGCACGATCGTTCCGCGCATCTCATCTGGGTCGACGGCGCGAAAGCGGCGCAGCAGTCGGAAGCGGATGCGGAGAACGAGCTGCACGCGGCGACGATCGATGCGGGCGGAAAGCTGTCGGCAGCGGTCACGCTCGATCCGCGCATTTGCGACTGCTGCCAGACGGCGGCGGCGATGACGGATGACGGTCCGGTGGTCGCGTATCGCGATCGTTCGCCGGATGAAGTGCGCGACATCTCGGTGATTCGACTGACGCCTGACGGCTGGACGCAGCCGAAGACGCTGCACGCCGACGGCTGGAAGATCGCCGCCTGTCCGGTGAACGGTCCGCAGCTCGACGCAAAAGGAAAGCAGGTCATCGCGGCGTGGTTCACCGACGCGGGGAATCATCCGCGTGTCAGCGTGGCGTTCTCGCGCGACTCCGGCGCGAGCTTCGGCGCGCCGGTCGTCGTCGATGACGGCAAGCCGATCGGACACGTCGACGTCGGTCTGCTCGACGACGGTTCCGCGATCGTGACGTGGCTCGAGCAGAGCGGCGAGAAGGTGCGCATCGAAGCGCGCCGCATCGAAAGCGACGGGACGCGCGGAAATGCGACGATCGTCGCTGAAGCATCATCAACCGCGGTGGGGTTCCCACGCCTCGCCGTTTCGAAGCAGAATGTCGCCGTCGTCTGGAACGGCGGCGGTACCGAACCGTCCATCCGGATGGCGACCATCCGAACCTCGATAAAGTGAGAGTCCGTTAATGCCCAGAACAATTGCGCTGCTTCTCGTCGTCACGGCGATCGCCGGAGCCGCGTGTCACCGTGAAACGAAGAAGCCCTCCGTTACGACCACGACCATGAGCTCTGCATACGGTATGTCGCCTGACACCGCGCCGCGGGTGCCGGCTGGCGTTCCGCCGCAAGCCGCGAACGGAATCAACGTCGGCGATGCGATGCCGGCGTTCGAAGCACCGCTGCTCGACGGCGCGAAGTTCGACGTTGCGAAGGAGAAGGGGAACGTCGTGCTCCTCAATCTCTGGGCGACGTGGTGCGGGCCGTGCCGCGAGGAGATCCCGGAGCTCGAACAGATGCACAAGCAGCATTCCGGCGACGGCTTCAAAGTCGTCGGGATCAGTCTCGATGAAGGGGAGCTCGACGCCGTGAAGGAGTTCGTCCGAACGCACGGCATGACCTATCCGATCGCGCTCGATCCGGAAGGGAAGCTGACCGGGGTCTTTCAGACCGGCGTCATTCCGACGACGGTGCTGATCGATCGCAACGGCACGATCGCCTGGAAAAAGTACGGGATGATCGAGCGGAACGACAGCACGCTGCAGGCGGCGCTGAAGAAGGCGCTCGCCGAAAAACGGAGCTGACTTTACGATTCCGCTTTGCGGCGGTCGGGCGTGTCGCGATCGGCGGTGCGCCGCTCGCGCGTGCGCTGAATGAAGTGGCGGATGTTTGCCGCCATGTGACCGACGAGCAGTCGCATCGGGACGTAAGCGAGCGCGAGCGCAAGAATGACCGCGGCGGCGGCGATGACGAGAAAGATAATGGTGGACATCTCACCGTCTGTTTGAGCAATTTGCACGCCGTGTCCCCAATGGACTACATCCGGATGCCGGCGATCGCGCCGCGGCTCCGCGCGCCGATTGCCGCGGCGCTGCGCGGCGAGCGTGCTGTCCTGTCCGATCTCACTGATGCTGAGCTCGCCGCGTTCGAACAGCATGGCATCGCGCCGCTGTTGTTTGCGGCATCGTCCGCTCCTCAACTGCGCGGCGCGGCGATGCGGGCAAGCGTTCTCGAGCCGCTCCGGCTCGTTGAACTGCGGCGCGTCCTCGATGGCTTGCGCATGCAGCCGCTCATCCTGAAGGGGACGGCGCTCGCGTATTCGCTCTACGATCGACCCGAACTGCGGCCGCGCGCCGATTGCGATCTGCTGATCGCCGAGTCGGACCGCGCGGTCGTTGCGGAGTCGCTCGCGGCGCGCGGCTACGAGCAGGCGATCGACAGCGGCGACGAGCTGGCGCTGCGCCAGGCGTCGTTCTCGCGCGTCGATCCATTCGGCGTCACGCACGTTCTCGACGTGCATTGGGCGATCACCAACACGCCGGTCTTCGCGAACGCGCTGACGTACGACGAGCTCGCGCAACGCGCGGTGTCGTTGCCGCACATCGCGGCGAACGCGCGCGGACTTTGCGACGTCGACGCGCTGCTGCTCGCGTGCATTCATCGCGTCGCGCATCATCACGAAAGCGAACGGCTGATCTGGCTCGTCGACGTCGATCGCCTGCGGCAGCGGATGACATCCGATCAGCATCGCGAGTTCTGGCAACGCGCGGCGGAACGACGAATCGCGGCGACGTGCGAGACGATGATTGCGCTGGCCGGCCAATGGCTGGAACGGACGCCGCACGATCGCGCCGGCGACTGGCTGCCGGCCGACGCGCTGCGCGATGAGCGACACTTCCCCGATCGCCATCAGCGTCGCGCCGCGGTGCTCGCGGCGAACGTCGCCGCGTTGCCGACATGGCGTCAGCGCGCGCAGCGCGTGCGGCAACTCGCATTTCCGCCGCGCGCGTTCATGTTCGAAAGTTTCTCGACCCGTTCGCGCGCGGCGCTGCCGTGGCTCTACGTGTGGCGCGCGCTGCGAGGGCTCGCGCGGCTATTCCGCCGCGTCGGCGAGTAGCGGCTCAGGCGTCGCTGCCGAGCAGGCGCGCACTTCCTGCACCAGCTGACGAATGTCGAACGGTTTGCTGAGGATGCGGAACACCGGCTTCGATTCCACCTCGTCCGCGAACGTCGCCAGGTTCGCCGTCATCACGATGACCGCGCGATTCCTCTCCGGCCGGTGCTGCTCCAGGAAACGGAGCACGCCGACGCCATCGATCCTCGGCATCATCAGATCGAGGAGAATCGTGCCGTAGTCGTTGCGCGAAAGTTTCTCGATCGCTTCGAATCCGTCGCGGGCCGACTCGACGTGGAACTGTTCCCGCCGGAGCACCCGCTCAACCATCAACCGAATTGCATCATCGTCATCGACGACCAGAATCCGTTCCTGCTGTTTCTCCGACAACCAAAATCCTCCGCGCATGAATGTGCAAGTGATCTGCCACGGCGTCAGTGAAACCAGCTGCCGCCGTTGACGTCGATGGTGACGCCGTTCAGGTAATCGGCGAGCGGCGAGGCGAGGAAGAGAATCGCTGCCGCGACGTCGCCGACCGTGCCGACGCGGCGCAGCGGAATCTGGCTGACGATGTCTTCGTAGTGCGCGGCGAGCTCTTCACGCGCCATGTCGGTATCGATGAAGCCGGGCGCGACACAGCTGGCGACGATGTTGTCCTTCGCGCACGACCGCGCGATGGAGCGCGTGAAGTTGACGAGCGCGGCTTTGGACGCGCCGTAATCGGCGAATTCCGTCTCGCCTCGAAACGCGGCGCGCGAGGCGACGTTAATGATCTTCCCGCCGCCGTTCGCACGCATCGAGCGCATGGCGAGGTAGGTGACGTTCGCGGCGCCGAACACGTTCACGGCGAACGTCGTCTGCCAGCCGCGCTGCCACGCCTGGTAATCGTCGCGCTCGAAGAGGTTCATGTCGAACGTGGCCGCGTTGTTGACGACGATGTCGATCCGCCCGAAGTGCGCAACGACCGCGTCGACGAGCGTCTCGGCATCGCGCGGATTCCCGACGTCGGCCTGGACCGCGAAGGCGCGCTCTTCGCCGAGCTCGCGCACGAGCGACTCCGCATCGGTGACGCTCCGCTGATAGTTGATCGCGACGCGCGCGCCGGCAGCGGCGAGTCGCGCGGCGGTCTCGCGGCCGATGCCGCGCGAGGCGCCGGTGACGAGCGCCACGCGCCCGCCGAGGTCGATCGTTACTTTGTCGGTCATGTATGCTCCTGGTCCGAGTCTATGCGATGAAAACGGCCGAAGTAACGCTCTACACGCGCCGCGATTGTCCGCTCTGCGACACGGCGAAGAGCGCCATTCGCGCGGCCGTCCAGTTGCACCGGCTGCCGGTCGTGCTCTACGAGTGCGACGTCGATCTCGATCCGGAACTGCACGAGCGATTCACGAATGATGTGCCGGTGATCTACGTCGACGGCGTGGAAGCGTTTCGTCATCGCGTCGACGCCGCGGAGTTCGCGTCGTACATTCGCAATTGCGGAGGAACCGGTATGTCTTCACCGAAGCTGGCCGACGACAAATGCATCCCGTGCCGCGGCGGAGTGCCGCCGCTCGAAGCGGCCGCGCGCGACGCGCTGCTCGCGGAGCTCGGCAACGGCTGGCGCGTCATCGACGGCCATCATCTCGAGAAGGAGTTTCCGTTCCCCGATTTCGCGCAGGCGCTGGCGTTCACGAATCGCATCGGCACCATCGCGGAGGAGCAGGGACATCATCCCGACATCCTCCTGCGATGGGGCAGCGCACGCGTACAGATCTGGACGCATAAGATCGATGGCCTGACGCGCAGCGATTTCGTGCTGGCCGCGAAGATCGAGAACGCGGCGTGACGTCGCCGGCTAGTTCTTTGACTCCCAACTTTCCTTCTGCACCTTCCACTTCCCCGACTCGTTCACCATCGTGATCGTGCCGTTGGAGCTGCCGCCGCCTTCTTCTTTCCCCTTCGTGAGCAGCGTGACGACGCCGCCGTCGATCGAGCCGGAAAGGATTTTGATGTCCTTCGGCTGCATCGCCTGAATGAGCGGCAGCATCTTCGTGATCTCCGGATCATCGAGCTGTTTCGCGCGGTCGGCGCTGACTCGCGTCTTCAGTTCCTTCAGATCGCCGCGCGCGAGCACTTTCGTGTAATCCATGTATGCGACGCCGGCCGGGCCGCCGTTCGCCGGCAGTGCCTTCGCTGTCTTCGAGGCGGCAGGCGGCGGCGTGAGCGTGGCCGGTCCCGCATGAAACGTTGCGTTGTACGAGTACGTCGAACCCGCGAACTCCTCGGTTTTCGGAATCGTGAGCGTGCCGGCGACGTCCGTCCCGTTCATCACCGTCGACTTGAACTCGTGCGTTCCGGTCGCGGAGAACGAGCCGCCCATTTTCACGAAGAGCGGACTGTAAAGCGTGCCGCTGATGATGCTCTTGTCGCCAGTGATCTCGACCATCACGCCGGTCAGCTTCGCCTTGTCGGTGAAGCGCATCATCGCGAAGTCGTCTTTGAAATCGTCGGCCGAAACGGGGACGTCGCTGATCAGCACGACGACGTCGGTCTTCTTTTCGTCGAACGGATTCTTCTTCAGCCGCGAGATCGAATACTTCAGCGGCGTCTTCGTGCCGTTGACCGTCATCGTGCCACTGGCGGTTCCCGGTTCGGCGGCGTGAAGCGAAGAGAGGGCGAGCAGCAGGACAGCAGAGGCCGCGAGGAATCGCATCGTTGCTCCTTACACAAGACCGCGCTCGCGCAGCTCACGCTTCACGAACGCGTAAATGATCGGCGCCATCACCACGCCGGACACTCCGAACGCGCTTTCGCCGATGATGATGGCCATGAGGATCTCCCACGCCTGCGAGTCGGTCTCGCCGCCAACGATGCGGGAGTTGATGAGGTACTCGAGCTTGTGGATCAGCACGAGAAAAACCAGCGACGCGATCGACGTCCCGACGGAAACGCCGAGCGACAGCACCACGATCACGGTGTTCGAAATGAGATTGCCAACCACCGGCAGCAGTCCGCAAAGGAACGTCACGAGGACGATCGTCGACGCGAACGGAATGTGTTTTCCGAAGAGCGGCAGAATCACCAGCAGGTAGATGCCGGTCAGCGCGGTGTTGACCGCCGAGATCTTGATCTGCGCGGTGGCGATGCGCGAGAACGCGTGCGCGAAACGATCGACTTTCTCGACGAGACAATGCGCGAGCGGGCCGCGCGTCTCGCCGTGTTTCGTGATGTGACGGAAGAAGACGAGCACCGCCAGCAGCACGCCCATGATCGCGTGTACGACGCCCATCGAGAACCAGCTGCCGGCGTGTTTGATCGCCTCGGCATGCTCCGTCAGCCAGTCGACGACGCCCGCTTTCAGGTTCTCGGCGTCGACGAGTACTTCCGGAATGACCTCTTCGCCGATGCCGCCGAGCCACGCGCGCGTCGACTTCAGGATCTCGGCCATCTTCGTCATCATCGCCGGGACATTGCCGGCGTGATGGCGCATGAACGAAACGCTCAACGCGATCGCGCCGACGATGACGCCGGTGCCGATGACGGTCACGAGGAGCATCGCCACCGTGCGCGAAGCGCTGCCGAGGCGTTTGCGGAATGAGAGGGCGAGCCGGTCGAGGATCAGATAGAGCGCGAGGCCGACGACGACGGCCGGGACGAGATGGAGAAACAGCACGAAGAACATCGCCGCGGCGACGATGACCCACGCCGCGATCTCTTCGATTGACGGGCGGCGGCGAACGACTTCGACGGGCGCAGCTTCTTCGATCGGTGAAACGGGAACCGGACTCGTGCTCATTTACCGGTGATTGTACGCGCGGCAATCAGTCGCGGCGGTGACCAGGAACACGCTCGCACGGATTCGCGTCTCCGTTCGCAGCGTGCTTCTCCGCCGGCCACGGCGCGTTCGCACTCTTCGAATCGTTCCGCTGCTGCGACAGCAGCAACTCCAGCGCGGAGTCGTGCGGTTGCGCGGCGAGATAGCCGAAGATCGGTGCAGCATCTTTGGCGACGGCGGCGTCATTCAACATCCGCGATGCGAGGGTGTAGAGCAGGTAACGCACGGGACCTGTCGGCGGATGGTCGGCCGTCAGCATCAGCGCGAGTAGTTTCTCGATCGACTCACGCGCGGTGCTCCACTGCTTCGCGCCGATCGCCGCATTCATTCGCAGCTCCAGCGCGCGGATGACGCACAAGGAATCGACGCTCGAAACGCCGGGCGCGAAGCAGTCGCTCGATTTCGTGGTGACGTGCTCTGGCATCGCCGCGAGCCGACTCCACGCATCGTCGGGCAGCGCCGGGATTTGGATGTCGTGCATGCGCAGCCAGCAGTCGAAGAGGGGAGCGGCGGCGGCCGGCTCATGTTCGAGCGCGAGCTTCGCGAGGTAATAGACGGCGTCGATACGCGCCCCTCCCGGCGCGTTTTCGTCCGCGAGCATCTCCTCGAAACGACTCTTCGCGCCGGCGTGATCGATTCCACCTCCGGCGCGGACGAGCGCGAGGCGAATCGGCCAGTCATGTTCCTGCATCGCCGCGAGCTCAAACGCCGCGCGCGCAAGCGGCGCCGGCGCGCGATCGCGCTGCGCGTCGAGCGCGTAGATGATGAGGTTCGACAGCGCGCTCTCGCAGTACGCCGATGGCGGCTCGCCTTCATGCGATGCGATCCATTTCGGCGATGCGCCGCAGCCGGCGATGAGCTTTGCGAAGTTGCTCTCTTTGCCGGACGCGGCGTCGATGACCGCGACCATGCTGCGCGCGTACCAGATGCGATCGGGAGGCGCTTCGCCGGCCCAGCTCATCGCCGCCGCGCGTGCATCGGCCAGCTTGCCGCGGAACAACAGCACGGCCGGCAGCGCGCCCTTCCACTGCGCCGAATCGGAACGGACGGTGGAAACGCGCGTGCGATAGAGCTGCTCGAGAAAATCGCCGAGATCGCCCGGAGAGTATCGCGCCGGACCATCGGGCAGAATGTTGCGATTGATCAGCAGTTCGGCCGCGGGAAAGGTGAACGCCGGATCGAGTGCGATGGCGCGAAGCGCGCGGCGCAGGAACGTATCTGCCTTCTCGGCGTCGCCCAATTCTCCGAAGATGCGCGCCGACTCCGCGTCGCGCTGCTCGCGCGGGATCGATGCGATCGCGATCTCTTCTTCCTGGAAGATGGCCGACAATCCGCCGCGCGTCTCCATCTCGTGGCGATTGCGGTCGTGCGCGTCACGCGCTCCCATCGCGCGCGACATGCACGTCATTCGCAGCATCGTCGCGTACTGGCGCACGGACGGATCGCTCGACGGCGATTCCTTCTGCGCCGTGACTGCCGCGCAAACGTCGTCGGCGAGCGCGGGATTTTCGGCGAAGGCTCGCTTCACGTCACCGCTGTACGAATGCGCGGGATCGCGTTTGAGGTACGTCTTCGGCGTCGCGTACGGCGGAAACCACAATCCCGTTTTCGGATCGAGCTGCACGGCCGCGCAGGCGACGTCCGTCAGCAGAATCGCGAGCAACAGGACGAGACCACCGTGCATGCGAACCATCATAGCGTTCAGTGGAAATCGTAACTGGGCACGCTGTCGCTCATCTCCAGCGGACGGAATCGATCGGCTTTCACCGATGGCTGTCCTTCGAGATTCTGCAGCGTTCCTTCGACGATCAGTCCCGGCGAGCCGACGATCAGCGCGCGATGCTCGCGGAAGAGATCGGGATGGACGATGGCCTGCGAAAGTCCGGTCTCGTCTTCGAGTGTAAGGAAGACGAAACCCTTCGCGGTGCCGGGCCGCTGGCGGACGATGACCGCGCCGGCAGTCGTGACGCGCGAGCCGTTGCGCAGTTTCTTCAGCTCGCGCGCGCTGACGACGCCGTCGCGCGTCAGCTGCCGGCGGAAATGCGTCAGGAGATGCGGTCCCGCCGTGAGCTGCATGGCGTCGTAGTCGGCCGTCGTTTCTTCGAAGCGCGACATTTCAGGAAGTGGGGATTGCCGAGTGTGGCGGCGGGCGCTTCGCCCGCCTTCTCCGGCGGCCGAAGCGGCCGCCTCCACACCAGACTTTTCAAACAGCTCGCCCGCCGGTTTCGCGGCCTGGGATGCCTGCCACAATGCCGCTCGCCGCGTCACACCAAGCGAACCGAGCGCGCCGGCATACGCGAGCTTCGTCAGCTGATCGCCGCGAATGCGGCAGCGAACCGCGACGTCGTCCGCCGACGTGAACGGCGCGGCCTGCTCGATGGCGCGTCCCGCCACTTCGCGCAGTCCGCGCACGAAGCGCATGCCGAGCCGCACGCCGCCGCGCTCCCAGCGGCACTCCCATCCGGAGTGATTGATGTCGATCGGGAACACGTTGATGCCGTGCCGCTGCGCATCTTTGATCAGCGTCGCCGGATGATAGAAACCCATCGGCCACGCATTGAGCAGCGCGACGTAAAACGCCGCCGGATGGCGCGCTTTGATGTACGCGCTCGCGTACGCGATCAGCGCGAAGCTCGCGGCGTGCGACTCCGGGAATCCGTACAGCGCGAACGACGTGATCGACTTCACGATCTGATCCTGCGCCACGACACTGATGCCGTTCTTCGACATCCCTTCGCGCAGCCGGCGCTCGATGTCGACCATCCGTTCCATCGATCGTTTGAAGCCCATGGCGCGGCGCAGCTCTTCCGCTTCGCCGCCGGTGAATCCGGCCGCGACCATCGCGATGCGCAGGAGCTGTTCCTGGAAAAGCGGCACGCCGAGCGTGCGCGCGAGGATCGGTTCGAGGCATGGATGTGGATATTCGACCGGCGCTTTTCCCTGGCGGCGATCGAAGAACGGTTTGATCATGCCGCCGACGATCGGGCCGGGACGGATGATCGCCACCTGCACGACGATGTCGTAGAAGTTCTTCGGCTTGTGCCGCGGCAGCGACGCCATCTGCGCGCGGCTTTCCACCTGGAACATGCCGATCGTGTCGGCTTCGTTGAGCATTTTGTAGACGAGCGGGTCGTCGGGCGGGAGATGCGCGAGATCGACGTCGACCCGTTCGTGTTTGAGGATGATCGGGATCGCTTCCTCGAGCGCGGAGAGCATGCCGAGGCCGAGGAGATCGACTTTGATGATGCCGAGATCGGCGCAGTCGTCTTTGTCCCATTGAATGACGACGCGGCCCGGCATTGACGCCGGTTCGAGTGGCACGATCTCATCGAGCCGTCTTTTCGCCATGACCATGCCGCCGGAGTGCTGGCCGAGATGCCGCGGGAGATTTTGTATGGAGCTGAAGAGGCGGATGAAATGCCGGACGCGCAAGTCTTCGGCGTCGAAGCCGGCGACGCCGAGCTGCTCCGGCATCGAGTCGATCTTTTCGCGGATCTCGCCGAAGTTCCAGGTCGACATGCACTTCGAGAGTTTGTCGGCCTGTTCGAGTGAAAAGCCGAGCGCTTTCCCGACTTCGCGCGCGGCGGAGCGGTCGCGGTATGTAATGACGTTCGCCGTCATCGCCGCGCCATGCACGCCGTACGTTTTATAAACGTGCTGGATCGCTTTCTCACGCTGCTCGCCCGACGGCAGATCGAGATCGATATCCGGCCACTCGCCCCGCTCCTCGGATAAAAACCGTTCGAACAGCAGATCCATCTTCACCGGATCGATGGCGGTGATGCCGAGCGCATAACAGACCGCGCTGTTCGCCGCCGAGCCGCGGCCCTGCACGAGAATCTTTTCGCGATTGCAGAACCGGACGATGTCCCAGACGATGAGGAAGTAGCCGGCGAGGTCGAGCTTCTCGATCATGGCCAGCTCTTTTTCGATCTGCCGCTGCGCTTTCGCGGTGAGCGGGCGGAATCGCGCGGTGGCGCCATTCCACGCGATCTTGCGAAGAAACGACATCGGCGATTCGCCGCTCGGCAGCGGATATTCGGGAAAGCGGTAGCCGAGGTCGGCGAGGGTGAAGTCGAGCGTATTGGCGAGCTCCCACGCACCGTCAATGGCCTCGGGGAGATCGGAAAAAAGCGCCGACATCTCCGCGGCGCTCTTGATGTAACGCTCGCGATTCGCGCCGAGCAGGCGGCCGGCTTTGTCAACGTGTTGACCTTCACGGATGCACGTCAGGACGTCGAGCAGCTCTTTGTCCTCGGGCCGCGCATAACGAACGCCGTTCGTGGCGACGAGCGGCAATCGCAGGCGGCGCGCCATCGCCACCAGCGCGGCGTTGCGATGCGCCTGATCGCGTCGGCGATGGCGCTGCAACTCGACGTGCGTCCGATCTTTGAAGATGCCGGCGATCGTCTGCAGCAGTACTTCCGCGTCGTCAGTTCCTGACTCGGCGAGCGCGCGTACCAGCGGACCTTCATCGCCGCCGGTCAGACATCGCAATCCTTCCGTATGTTGTTCGATCAGCTCCAGCGTGTAGCGCGCGTCGCCTTTCGGCCGCGTCATCGCGCCGGCGGTGATCAGCTTGCAGAGATTGCGATAGCCGGTGCGGTTCTCGACGAGCAGCGTGAGGCGCGTGTTCGCGTCGTCGATGACCAGTTCCGCGCCGACGAGCGCGCGAATGCCGGCTTTTTTCGCCGAGCCGTAAAAGCGCGGCGCGCCATAGACGCCGTTCGTGTCGATGAGCGCCATGGCCGGCACTCCGCGCGAGGCGGCGTGATAGATGAGATCTTCCGGCAGGCTCGCGCCATCGAGGAAGGAGAAGGCGGAAGCTGCTCGCAGCTCGGCGTAGGGACGCGTTCGATTCGGCAGCGCCGGCCAGCTCCGCTTGCGCGCCTGTTCCTTGCGCGCACCGGCCGATCGGTGCGTGGCCTTGAAGGTTTCGTGGGAAGTGGGATCGCTCACGGTGGTCAGATCAGTTCGGCGAACTCCTCGATCCGGCGAACTCCGATCACTTCGACGTCAGCCCGGATTTCGGAAACGTTCATGTGGGGGACGATGACGCGGCGGAAGCCGAGCGCGGCCACTTCGCGCGCGCGGAGGTCGGCCTGCGAGACGCCGCGCACTTCGCCGAGGAGTCCGACTTCGCCGAAAACGGCGACGTCGTATGCGATCGGACGATTGCGTTGCGAGGAGATGAGCGCCGCGAGGATGCCGAGGTCGATGGCCGGCTCGTCGATTTGCAGGCCGCCGGCCAGATTTACATAAACGTCATTGGAGAGAAAACTGCCGCCGTTTTTCTTTTCCAGTACGGCGAGCAGGAGCGAGACGCGATTTGCATCAATTCCCATTGCCATTCGCCGCGGCGACGGAAAATGGGTCGCGGAAACGAGCGCCTGTAATTCAATTAACAGCGGGCGTGTACCTTCGAGTGCCGCGACGATTGCGGAGCCGGCCGCCTGGCTGCGTTGTGCAATGAGGGCGGCAGACGGATTCGGGACTTCTTCGAGGCCGTCGTCATGCATTTGGTAAATGGCCACTTCATTGACGGGACCGAAGCGGTTCTTATAGGCGCGTACGACGCGGTAATTCTGAAATTTCTCTCCTTCGAAATAGAGGACCGTGTCGACGATGTGCTCGAGCGATTTCGGTCCGGCGATCGTTCCTTCTTTGGTGATGTGGCCGATGAGGAAGATCGGAATGGAGAGCCGCTTGGCGGTGGTCATGAGGATTCCGGCAGAGTCGCGGACCTGTCCGACACTACCAGGCGTAGAACTGTTCGAGCCCGTGTAAACGGTCTGAATCGAGTCGACGATGGCCGCGACCGGCTTCATCTGCTCGATGGCGGCGACGATCCGTTCGACAGACGTCTCGGTGAAAATGTGGATGTTGGAGCTGACGGTGCCGAGGCGCCGGGCGCGCATGGCGATCTGTCGCGGCGACTCTTCACCGGAGACGTAGAGGACGGGACCGCCGCGCGCGAGGCGGTCCGCCGCCTGCAGGAGGAGCGTCGATTTGCCGATGCCCGGCTCGCCGCCCACGAGCGTGACCGCCCCGAGCACGAGCCCGCCGCCGAGGACGCGATCGAGGTTGGGGAGGTCGGTGGAGATGCGTGGTGAGACGTCGGCGTCGATGGCGTCGATCGGTACCGGCGCGCCGCCGCCCATCGCGCCGGGCTGCGCGTTCACCGGCGCCGCGGTTTCCTGCACGTACGAGTTCCACGCGCTGCATTCCGCACATCGCCCGATCCACTTGCTCGCCTGCGCTCCGCATTCGGTACAGGAGTAAACCACCGCCGGTTTCTTCGCCATCGCAGGAGCATTGTATGAGGAGGAGGCGAATCCTACGCGGAGTGGAGATCCGACGATCCAGATGTGCGGCGGAGCGATCTGTACCAACCCAAAACCGGGGAAATCGTCGCTTGCCGCAGGAACGATTCACGATTGTCTGATATCAGGCCGGTTGGCGGATATTCATCTCTGCCGGGCTCATAGTAGGTTCCGAAAATGCGATCGATGGCCGGGAACAGCGTCGCGAAATTCTTATCAAGGTGCTCGTGCTGCACCGAATGGTGGATGCGATGCCACTGCGGTCCTGCGACGACAGGCGTTAGCAGCCCAAACGAGATCCGAACGTTCGCGTGATTGATGAATCCCCAAAGCCGAAACATCAGAAACGCTACGAACACGTGCGGGCCGAACGTGCCAAAGAGCAGGAGCATAGGCAGGTAACAGAGAAGATTCAGTACGTAACTCAGCACGTGATGACGTCCCTGACTGCCCGAGTTGAGGAAGGAATCGCTGTGGTGCAGCTTGTGAACCTGCCAGAGAAGAGGCGAGGCGTGCTGCCATCGATGGACCCAGTACTGCCAGATATCCCAGATGACGACAAATCCCGCCGTCAGGAGCACTTCCGCATAGAGACTTCGCTGCGGCGGCGCTAATTTCATCAGCACGCCGCCGCCGGTTTCGTTCGCAAATCGCGAAAACAAAGGACCGACTCTCAGCTGCAGCAGATAAACGCCGGCCAGATAAAACGGAACGTAGATGTAGTTCGCGAGGTAAACCGTGCGCGGCGATATGCCGGGGTAGTTCCGGCGCTCCGCCGCGTAAAACAGGGCCGACAGCGCCGCCGTGCAGCCGAGTGCCGTCAGATACTCCGTCGTGATATTCATGTTGGCCGATCCGTAAAATACCAGATCGAACCGCGACGCGGGCGGGAGCGTGCGAGCCTCAGCGAGGCATTTGGCGGATATTGTCCCAGACGATGGGGGCGAGAAACTCCATATCGGCACGGTGGCCGCCGCCTTCCAGCCGCAGCAGGCGCGCCCGCTGCGGCGCAAGCGCCCGCAACTCCTCGGCCTGCGCGAACGGGACGACCTCATCCGCGATCGCGTGCAGGAGGAGAATCGGCTCGGTGACTCGGGCGATGGACGCGCGGTTGTCGAAACGGTCCGGGAGCAGATGGCGACCGATCGCAGGTGCGACGTCTTCAAGAGCGGTGAATGCGCCGAGGGTGATCACGCCGGCGACCTCTTCGTCGGCGGCGGTACGCAATGCCGGCGCTGCGCCGAGCGAGAAGCCGAACAGATAGAGGCGGCTTTTCGGTGCGAGGGTGCGAGCCAGCGAGAGGAACGCGCGGGCGTCGGCGTAGAGACCGGCCGCGTCGGGCGTCCCGGGATTATCGCCGTAGCCGCGGTACGACGCGACCAGGAGCCCGCCACCGGCGGCGAGCGGCGCGGCCATACGAGCGGCCCTGTAGCGGTTGCCGCTCTGCCCGTGAAAAAAGAGGATCAAATCGCCGCCCTCGGTATGCGGCGGCCAGTAATAGCCGCGAAGCGTCAGTCCATCGTCAGTGGTCGCCGTGACCTCCTGTGGCGCGCGGCCGCTCCACGAGATGTTTGACGGCATCGGCTCAGGCAGAAAAATCCGCGACCGAATGGCTGAGGCGCAGGATGCGAGCAACAACATCATCGCAGTGGCAATGACTTGTAATGATGCGCGCCGCATACGCTCGCAAATACAATTTACGAGCCACAGGGATTCGAGCGCTACTTCGGTTGCTGGACGACAAGCGGCGTAAAGATCTCCACCTCGAGACGCCACTCTCCCGCGACGAGGTGCCATTTCGCTGCATAGACCCCCTCGATCCGGAGCAGTCCGTCTTTGGTCGACACGGTAGCAGTCCAGCGTCCGTGTTCCTGCGCCATGCCCCAGCCGTCATTGACGTGGATCTGTTCCGGCGTACGGCTATGCGTCGCGTGCGGGTCGCGGTCGAACAGGTCGGCCCAGCTCTTCGCGCCGGCCTCGCTGCCGTTGCGATGCATGCTGCGCGCGGTGACGACGTGGTAGGCCGGAAGAAGGTAGGCAGCGATGCCGGCGACATCGCGGTTGGCGATCGCCTGATTAATGCCATCGCGTGCGGCGAGAATCTGGTCGTGGAAAGTCGAGACGTTCACGGTTGGCAATATACCGGCGCCAGAAGATACACCACCGTCGTTTCAAGTTTCGCCGGATCGTTGGACCAGTCGCCGTAGATCTCCCACGAAAGACCGGCGAAGGTTCTGTCGTGCGACTTCGCCCAGTGATGAATCGCATCGTGAGTCCCGGGCAACTGATCGTAAGCGCCTTTATGGACGGCTACGGCGGCCTCGCCCGGAGGAGTCATCGTCTGATGGACGTCGCCGGAAGGGCTGAAGCTTCGCGACACTTCAACGCCGAAGTCCACATTCATCGGGTCGCCCCGGCGGGCTGGATGGTGATAGAGAAAGACGTTGTGCCCGTCCGTGCGCAGTTCGGGCTGGCTGCGAAGGAAGGCCCACACCAGGTCCAGCGCCGGCCGCCAGGCCGAGGCGATGGCGCCAATGGTTACCTGGCGCCGGACGGCGGCGAGTATGCGTGGCTCGACAACCTCAACGGATACGTTGATTCCCATTCTCTGACTTTCTGTCGATGACATTTTGCAAGTGCTTCTCAAACACAGAGGCTGCAACGGCGATGACAATTGAAATAAGGATCATACCGAGACCTATAGCGACACCGCCCGCAATGTCATCCTTACCGCGTACAGCGATAAACAGGTAAGCCACCGCCGCGCCAATCATGGCGATGAGGACGCCGGCGCAGTATTTGATCGTTCGTAAAGCTCTGACTGAATTTGGTGAAACTGCTCCATCCTGGTCGATGTATCCGAGCAACCTGAACGCCTGGTAGAGTGCGGTGAAAAACGTCAGGGATGCGACGTAGGCATACGCCAGAAAAGGATCTTTGAAGTAAATCTCAACGAGAGAGGCGTGCGCGTTCCTGCCCTCGAGATGAGGCTCCCAAAGCATGAGAGCAAGGGCGCAGAGAGCGATCAGCACAATGACGATCTGAAGAAATACCGTGTAGCTTCGTTTTGCTGATTGCACTGTATTCATACGCGTCGTCCTGGTTCCGAGTTTATCATTTGTCGACCGGCGCCGGCCTTTGTGCGTCGCGTCCGTATGTGGTCTCGGAAGCGCTGCTCGCGGTGCTCGAGCAGCGAACGGTAACAAACGCCGACGTCGACAAGCTGCTCGCGGTTCGCGGGGTCGAGGCGATGGTCGACAATACGACGAAGTACATTCCGAGCGATTCGAGAGATACCTTTCGCGCCGCGTTGAAGGGAATCGTGGCTACCCGCAGGTCGACGGTCGGCCACTTCGAGCTGGAGGATCGGCGCAACAATCGGCGGACATCCGCGAAGCTCATCGCCGAGCTCAAAGCGAATTCCGACCTTGTCGTCGAAGTCGCAGGATCGATCGACCGATATATGCACGTGGCTGTGTAAATGACGCCCAGGCGAGGCCCGCTGAGGGAACCCGGTGTCGTCAATTTCAGTGAGACATCTCAGGAATAAGTCCGCTACGCCAGGATGGAGAGATAAAACGGAAGCGCGGTTGTTTCCGTTTTTATTAGAACGTAAGATGCCGCTCCGGAAACGGGGGAGGGTCAACGATGCGTGACGTCGTGCTGAAAATGTCCTTGTCGGCCGACGGTTTCGTCGGCGGGCCAAACGGAGAGATCGACTGGCTGTTCCGGAGCCTCGACGCAGATGCAACGGCGTGGCTCGTCGAGACGCTTTCGTCCGCGGGCGTACACATCATGGGAAGCAGGACGTTCCGGGACATGGCGGCTTACTGGCCGCATTCGACCGATCCCCTGGCTGCGCCGATGAACAGCATTCCGAAAGCCGTCTTTACGCGCGGAAGCTTCGCGGAAAGCAGCACGACGGCGGCGCTAACGGACGCTCGGAAGGTGAATCCGGCAACGGCGGACGCAAGCGAGGCTCATGAAGCGAGCTGGCGCGAGCCGGCAATCGCGAGCGGCGAGTTGTCCGAGGAGATCGCCACGCTGAAGCGGCAACCGGGACGATTCATCCTCGCGCATGGCGGCGCGACCTTCGCGCAGAGCCTCGTCGCCGCGAATCTTGTCGACGAGTTCCGGCTGCTGGTTCATCCGGTTGCGCTGGGCGCCGGCCTTGCCCTTTTTTCATCGCTGACACAGCCGCTTCACCTGACGCTCGTACAAACGACGGCATTCAGTTCCGGCACGGTGGCGCACGTTTACAGACGGGCGTAACCGCGCGACGTGCGAGCCATCCGCGTGAACTGGAATGAAATACCGGGGTGGTTTCAGTGGCGCTCCGCGCAGCGGAATCGAAGGTCCGCGCGCGAAGGACTATCACGGTTCCGCGGTCGCGGAAGGCGGCGGCACGTTCGCCGGGACTCTGCACCGCAACATCATCGACTGTGGTTACGCCATCATTGTGAGCGACTCGATCGCGCAGCCCTGGACGACCGGTCAGTGCGATGCAAGGTCCGATCGGTCGCGGCCGCCAGAGCTGGTCGATTGCTTGGATTCTTTTCCTGACTTATTGTTGCGGCGCAGGAACTCCATGCGAATCCTGGCGACGTCGATTCTCACGGGCCTTATAGCGAGTGCGGCAATGGCGCAGCTGACGCCCGATGTCGTTGTGCCTTCCGGCGAGCCTTTTCCGATCGTTGCCGATTTGAACGGCGACGGCCTCGACGATCTGGTGCAGGAGCGGACCGTCCTCCTCAACAACGCCGGCGACCTCAGCGAACAGCGCGACCTCGGCTTACCTTCTTCCGAGCGCGTCGTCGGCGTGTCGACGTCAATGGCGATCGCATCCCGGACCTCCTCACGCTTTCCTCCACATGGGCTCCGCCTCCGCCGACCGTCGACTCGCAGGTGACGGGCCGGCGGCGGAAACTTCACGGTCGAGGATCGCTATCTGCCGAGGAACATGGAGTTCGGCTGGTGGTCGACGCGGCTCGCCGACGTTGATGGCGATTCGAATCCCGATGTGATTCTCGCGGGATTCCGCAACATTCGCGTGCTCTTTGGCGACGGCCGCGGGAACTTCAGGCGGATGACGAAGGCGACGATCGCGAAATTTCACGACGCCAACCTTCCCGCCGGTCTGCCGGACCTCGGTCTCGATCGGATGAATCAGCCGCGAAATCTCGCGGTCGGCCATTTCACGCGCGGCGATCAGATGCAGATCGCGGCCGGAATGGGCGAGGGCGACATCGTCGTCTTCTCTTATGAGCGCGGCCAGCTGAAAGAAACGGCTCGCACCGCGACCGATTTCTGGCTGCTCGATATTCGTCCGGGACATTTCCGCACCAGTACGGTCAGCGATCTATACGCAATGGGAACGCTGATCCGGGGCGATGTCTATCCGCGGCCGCGCGTGTTCCAGGGCGTGGCCGGAATTACGACAGCCGACACATCGGCGCGTGCGACCGGTCGCTCGAGAGTCTCGCATGCGACTGCGCCGGAAATCAGCCTGCAGGCGCAGCTTCGCGGCGACTGTATCGATGCCGCGACCGAGCGCTGGAAATTCGCGCGCAGTGGAATGTTCGGTTCCGCGCAACAGGGCAGTACGACGGTCGAAGCGCTATTTGACGGCTCGCAGATTTATGCGCGACTGTCGGTCGCATATTCAAAGGAGCCGATCGAGACGCTGCTTTCGCTAACTCCGGACGGCTCTTACAGCGGGACTGCCGATGTATTGACGTCGTGCGGCTGGAACGTCATGACGATCACGGCAAAGGCGGATTAACGTTCTCCGCGTCGATGGAGAAACCTGCCGTCGAGCGGATTCGCGAAACCGAATGCCTCACCGTGTTGCAGTACGTCCGTGGTCGTGAATACGCTTTCGCCGAGTTTTCCGTCAGCGACCTCGGTGACCGCGCATTCGCGCGATGACTGTCCGCGCAACGTGGAGTAGTGCACGACGAAGCTCTTGCGCGTTCGATTTTCGTCGGCCGGCATTGCGCCGCCGTGCATCAGCGCCGAGTGCCAGATCAGCGCCTGTCCGCGTTTCGCGACAAACTCGTGTCGCGCAAGACCGCTGCGCTCGAGCTCCCCAGAATAGAACGTCATCGCGCGCTCGACTTCCGCCGGCGTATGGCGCGAGGGATCGTATGTGAACTCATTCGTACCGAAATCGAAGAAGGGGAGTCGCTGCGATCCCGGCACATACGCAAGCGGACCCGATTCGGGCGCGATGTCTTCCAATGCAATCCAGGCCGCGACCAGCCGCCCGAAATGCGGCGTCGGCACGACCGTCGAATCGCGATGTAATAGCTGCTGGCTTCCGTATTCGAAATAAAGCGACTGCGTGGCGACGGCCGGCTCGCCGAGAATCAGCGATGCATAACGATGCAGCAGCGGATGCAGATACAGCCGTAATGCCTGTTCGGACGCCGCGTGCAACTCGTGAATCCGATAGCGCGGTTTTCGATCCTGCAACGGCTCCGCGGAGGAGAAACGCTTCGGCGGCGAGTCGTACGCGAATGCGATATTCGACGGACGCTCATTCCATAGCCGGTTGACGTCGGCATCAATGGCTGCAGCATCCGACTGCGAGAGATCGAGCTCGATGATGAAGTAGCCGTCGCGCGCGAACTTCGTTAATTGTGCTTCTTCGTCGGCCGAGATCGTCCCCGTGCGCGCATCCGCTGCAATGCGCCTCCGCGCGGTGCGCTCATCGAGCCAGATCAATCCGGGGTTGGCCGGCTTCCGGAAAAACGAAAACATGCGCGCGAGTATAAGGGCCGATCATCGATCCCATAAGACTCGCGCATCGAGCTCGCGCAGCGACGCGCAGCCGAGCAGCGCCATCGCGGTCTCCAGCTCTTCGCGCAGGATGGCGATCACACGCGCCACGCCTTCCGGTCCGGCGGCCGCGAGGCCGTAGACGTACGGCCGTCCGATCAAAACGGCGGATGCGCCGCGGGCGATCGCCTTCACGATGTCGGTGCCGCGACGAATGCCGCCATCGACGAGGATCGGGACGCGGCCGGCGATCCGCTCGACGACTTCCGGCAGCGCATCGATCGTCGCCGGCACCGTGTCGAGATTCCGCGCGCCGTGGTTGGAGACGACGATGCCGGCGGCGCCGTGTTCGAGTCCGCGCGCGGCGTCGTCGCCGGTGAGGATTCCCTTGAGCAGAAGCGGCAGTTTCGTCGTCGCCGCGAGCCAGTCGACGTCGCTCCAGGTGATCGCTTCGCGGCGGCCGCTGACGATACTGAGTCGATCGCGGCCGGCGACGTCGAGATGCGGCGTCGGCAGTTCCGGCGGCAGCGCGAATTTCGCGCGCGCCTGGCGATTGCGCGTGCCGAGGACTGGCGTGTCGACGGTGAGGCAGAGCGCGCGAACGCCGGCTGCTTCCGCGCGCGCGAGCAGATCGCGCGTGACGTCGCGATCATTCTGCAGATAGAGCTGCAGCCATAACTTTGCGCCGGACGCTGCGATCTCTTCGACGGCGCAGTTCGATGCGGTGCTCATCACGAATGTCACGCCGCCCGATGCCGCGCCGCGCGCGCTGCCGGCTTCGCCGTCGTCGTGCACGAGCTGCTGATAGGCGACCGGCGCGAGCAGCAGCGGCAGCGAATGTTCATCGCCGAACAGCGTCACGCGCATGTCGATCGTCGAGACGTCTTCGAGCACCCGCGGCCGTAGCCGGATTCGCTCGTACGACTCGCGATTCCAGCGCATCGTCGCTTCATCGCCGGCAGCACCGGCGAGAAACTCGTAGACCATGTGCGGCAGGCGTTCGCGCGCAACGCGCTCGCAGTCGTCGAGAGTCAGCAGTTCGTCGAGCACGCCGACAATCTACGACATCGCCGGCTGCATCGCGCCGCCCGACTGCGCGGTTTCGATCAGCCGTTCGAGCACGGCGCAGAGATGCAGGCGCGTCTGCTCGATCTCCGCACGCAACTCGGCGACGCGGCGTGAAGCGGTTACGCCGGCGGCGACGTACTCGTGCTGCAGGGCCTCGAGTCGCGCCGCGGCGGCGATGCGCGTCGCTTCGAGCTCGACGAGCGCATCGTGACCCGCGAGCTCGAGCGTCGCGCGCAAAGATGCCCATCGCACCGCGAGCTCATCGAAGCGTCGCCGCGTCGGTAGTGTGATCGCAGCCGCGGATGCACGAAGTCGATGCGGCACGCGGCGCATGCCGTCGACGATGCCGATCTTTTCGAGGAAGAGCAGCGCGTAGTAACTGAAGTCGAGCTGCCACCAGCGGAATCCCTGCGCCGCCGAGCCGGGATGATGATGGTGATTGTTGTGCCACCCTTCGCCCATCGTGATGAGCGCGAAGATCATGCTGTTGCGGCTGTCGTCCGCCGTGTCGAAAACGCGCTTCCCGAAAACGTGCATGACGCTGTTGATCGAGAACGTGCCGTGCCACAGCAATACCGTCGAAAGAAAGTACCCGTAGAACAGACCGGCCGGGCCGAAGACGAGCGCCAGCGCGACCGCATACAACATCGTCGGCACGTACTGGTTTCGATCGAGCCAGCGCAGCTCCGGATACTTCGTCAGATCGCCGACGCGCGAGTAATCGGTGCCGTCACTCTTAACGAGGATCCAGCCGATGTGACTCCACCAGAAGCCGCGCTGCACCGGACTGTGAATGTCTTCCGGCTGATCGGAGTACTTGTGATGATGACGATGATTCGCCGCCCACCAGAGCACGCCTTTCTGCGCCGCCGTCATCGCCAGAAACGCCATCGCGAACTGCCAGAAGCGATTCAACCGATACGTGCGATGCGAGAAGTAGCGATGAAATCCCGCGGTGACGCCGAACATCCGCACGTAGTACGACGCGACGCACAACGCCACGCCGGTCCATGAGAAGCCGAGTGCGATGACGCCGAGCGCGCAGAGATGGACGATGACGAATCCGATGAGTGAGGCGGGATGAAAGGGCGGGCGGGTAGGCGATGCGGTCGTGGTTTCCAGTGGCGGCTCCTGGCGACGCTAAGGAGAAGGCGCCGGCGTTTCTTCCCCGTCCGATGCCGTATGCTTTTTTCATGACGACGACGCGTTTGGAAGCGTTCAGCGATGGCGTGATCGCGATCCTGATCACGATCATGGTGCTCGAGTTGAAGGTGCCGCACGGCAGCGACTGGGCATCGATGCGACACACGGTCTTCACGCTGCTGATGTACGTCCTCAGCTTCGCCTACCTCGGCATCTACTGGACGAACCACCACCACATGCTGCACGCCACGCAGCGCGTGAATGGCGTCGTGCTCTGGGCGAATCTGCATCTGCTGTTCTGGCTTTCGCTCGTGCCGTTTGCGACGACGTGGATGGGCGAGAACCACTTCACCGTGCTGCCGACCGCCGGTTACGGTGTCGTGCTGCTGGCCGCCGCCGTGTCGTACACGATTCTGCAAAATCGGATCATCGCGTACGAGGGAAATTCATCGAAACTGGCGCAGGCGGTCGGCAGCGACACGAAGGGCAAGGCGTCGATGGCGTTGTATCTTTCCGCGATCGGACTGGCGTTCGTGCATCCGCTGATCGCCGATGCGATTTACGTGGTCGTCGCGCTGATCTGGCTGGTGCCCGATCAGCGGATCGAGAAGAAGATTGTGGAGAGGCATGAGTGATGAGTGATGAGGCATGAGGCATGAGTAAGAGCTTTTACTCATACCTCATGCCCCATGCCTCATCACCGTCAGCTCGCCCCGCAAATCCTTCTGCATCTCCGCTTTCGCTTTTTCCGGCGTCAGCTTCCGGCTGAAGAGGTGATAGAGCTTTGCCAGCGCGGCCTCGGCGGTCATGTCGTAGCCGCTGATGACGCCGGCGCGCGCGAGCGCGGAACCGGCCGCGTACTCGCCGAGGTTCACGGTTCCTTCGAGGCATTGCGTGCAGTCGACGATCACGACGCCGCGTCGTGTAGCCTCGGTTAGCGCGGCGAGAAAATCCGCATCCTGATCGGGACCGTTGCCGACGCCGTACGCTTCGAGCACGAGTCCCTGCAGCGGTGGACGAAGCACGTTCCGCACGAGCTCGGGTGAGATGCCCGGAAAGAGTCGCAGCGCGCTGACGACCGGCGATCCAAACTCTTCAACCTTCAGTCGCTGGCGCGGACGCGGTTTGCGCACGAGATCGTGATTGATCTCGATGTCGATACCGACCGTGCCGAGCGGCGGAACGTTCGGCGATGCGAAGGCCGCGAATCCGTCGGCGCTCACTTTCACCGCGCGGCAGCCGCGCAACAGTTTCCCGCCGAAGTAGAGACAGACCTCGGGGATCGCATAGTT
>JAOBAU010000428.1 GCA_025463165.1 Acidobacteriota bacterium
GACGCGCTCGCGCGGACTTTCGGTGAAGAAATCGGCGGGGATGAGGCGCTGTCCATTCGCCGGATTGATGACGACGGCGGCGGCGCCGACGAATGCGCCGAGGATGAATGCTGCGGCGGCGATGGCGATGTAGAGCCGCTCGCGCCGGAACGCCGATGGAATCTCGCGCGTGATGAGACTGGCGAGCGCGGTCAGCACCGGTTTCTGCCGGCCGGCCTGATAGACGAAGCGATAGGCGCGGCCGGTGAGTTGATTGAGGCGGCCGAGCAGTTCGGGATTCGCGGTGTGCGAGCGGGCGAGGTTGAGATCGGAGCAGGCGCGCCGATAGAGCTCGACGAGCTCGTGGACTTCGCCGCGCGTCATCTCCGTCTCCGCGAGCTCGGCCTGCTGCAGGAGCTCTTCGAGTCGCGCCCAGACGGGCGTGCGGGCGGCGATGAAATGTTCGACGTTCACAGCAGCTGCCTCCGTTTCACGTCGATGTACGCGTTGACCGCATCGATCCCCGCATCTTCCGGTGTCGATTCGACGACGAGCGCGCCGCGCGCGCGGAGATCGCGCGTCAGCTCGACGCGCCCCATCCAGATGTCGCGCGCGACGAGCGTGCGCGAGAGCTCGGCGCGATCGGCGGGAAGGAACTGCGCGGCGGCCTTCAGGTTCGGATCGCCGAGGCTGATGATGAGCGGGAGATGTTGCGGCGCGAGCATTTCAACGGCGCGCAGCAGATCGTGACGCTCTTCGCGTTCGGGCAGCACCGTCATCATCAGCAGCAACGTTCGATGATGCAGGCGGCGGCGAAGATTCGTCGCCAGCGCGAGGTAATCGGTGTGGCGATATTCGGCGGCGAGCGACGTGACGTACGCGGTGATGGCGCGCAGATGGGCGGTGCCGCGTCCGGCGATCAGTCCCTTGTCGGTTTCGGTATCGAAGGAGAGGATGCCGACTTTGTCCTCCATCCGATTGGTGATGTAGCTGATGAGCACCGCCGCGTTGACGGCGTGATCGAGGCGGGTGATTTGCGCGACGCGCGCGGCCATGCGATGGCCGTGATCGAGACAGAGCATGACGTCCTGCGAGCGATCGAGGCGGAACTCGCGGACGATGAGCCGTCCGTGCCGCGCCGATGCGCGCCAGGCGATGTCGCGATAGTCGTCGTCGATGACGTAGTCGCGCAGCCGATCGAATTCACGCCCTTTGCCGAGTCGGGGTGCGGCGCGCGCTCCGAGTCCGCGCAGTGCGAACGCATTGAGCCGTTTGTGCATTCGCTTCACCGCTTTCAGATTCGGCAGCACGTGAATCTCGGTGGCGTTGCCGGCGTCGACGATCCGTTCCATGACGCCGAAGAGCGTCATCGCCACGGCGGCGGGCGGCACGACTTCCGAACCGCGCGCGATCGCACGCAACGTCAGCTCGAGCGCGACGACTTCGCCGGGACGACAGACCGCATGCACGATGCTGGAACGTTGTTCGACGACGCGCGGCCAGAGCTGGCGGATCGTCATCCGCACCTCGCGCATCGATGACGTCCGCACGCGGATCGACGTCGTCTCGATCTCATCGAGCGCCAGCGCGATCTTCTCCGGCCGCTCGATCGTCACGCGAACGCGCCGCAACGCGATCGCTTCACTGGCCGCCAGAAACACCACACACGCAAACGCGACCGCCACCACCCACGCGAAGAGCGGAGAGATCGCGATCAGCAGCGATAAGGCTGCGACCACGATTAACAAGCGGGGTAGGAGTTTGCCGGGGCGCATAAAAATTAGTCCTGAGTCCTGAGTCCTAAGTCCTGAGTGCTCGACCCACTGCGCCAGGTTTTCGTCGAGCACTCAGGACTCAGGACTAAGGACTCAGCACTCTTACCTGGGTACCTCCACCTGATCGAAGATCCGTGCGAGCAAGTCTTCGAGTGCCAGTCCTTCCATCTCGGCTTCGGGGCTGAGCGTGACTCGGTGGGCGAGGACGGGGGCGACGAGCGATTTCACGTCGTCGGGGGTGATGAAGTCGCGGTCGGCGAGCGCGGCGTATGCGCGGCTTGATTCGAGGAGTGCGAGTGAGGCGCGGGGGCCGGCGCCGATCTGCACGGCGTCGTCGCGGCGGGTTTTCGCGACGATCTCCTGGATGTATTTGATGATGTGCGGTTCGACTTTCACCTGTGTCGCCACCGTTCTCCTCGCTTCGGCGAGCTCCTGCGCGCTGATCACCGGCTGCAGTGCGGCGACCATCTCGTCGTGCAGCCGTTTGCCGCTTGCGTACGCTTCGAGCATGCGCGATTCGTCGGCGGCTTCGGGGAAGTCGATGTTGATCTTCATCATGAAGCGGTCGCGCTGCGCTTCGGGGAGCGGATACGTTCCTTCGAACTCGACCGGGTTCTGCGTCGCGAAGACGGTGAAGACCGGCGAGATGCGGTAGCGCGCGCCGTCGATCGTCGCGGCCTGTTCCTGCATCGCTTCGAGCAGCGCGGCCTGCGTGCGCGGCGGCGTGCGATTGATCTCGTCGGCGAGCAGGATGTCGGTGAAGACGGGGCCGGCGCGGAACGCGAACTCTTCTTTTTTCTGGTTGTAGATGTTCGCGCCGAGGAGATCGGCCGGCATCAGATCGGGCGTGAACTGAATGCGGCGGAAGCGGCAGCCGAGCAGCTTCGAGAGCGTCAGCGACAGCAGCGTTTTGCCGGTGCCGGGGACGCCTTCGAGCAGCATGTGGCCGCCGGCGACGAGCGAGGTGATGGCGAGCGTTTTGACGCGCTCCTGGCCGAGGATGATGGTGTCGAGCTGTGCGCGGAGCGCGGCAAAGCGCGACGCCACTTCATGAATGTTTTGCATGTTCGATCCTCCGGAACGAATCGTTGAGAGTCTGCAGAATGCGCTGGAAGTTTTCGGGTGAGACCTTCGCGTGTTTGTGCGGCACGGCGATGCCGCCGGTCAGTTCGGCGACGCGTTTGTGCAGCGCGTCGCCGCGCAGTCCGCTTGAGGCGGCGACGGCGCGCGTCAGTTCGTGGTGATAGAGCGTCAGCGCTTCGCCCGTCGTGATCGAACGGTCGTAAAGCGCGCCGAGCGAGGCGACGAGATCGACGGCGTCGGAGCGCGTCTCGCGATAGTCGTCTTCGCGCTCGCCGATGGCGCGGCCGCCGCGCCAGAAGACGACGGCGGAGATGACGAGCAGAAGCAGCAGGAACGGCCCGAGGTTCCACTCCTTCAGCATCGCCACGAAGCCGGTGTCGCCGGCGAGGCCGTGCGGCAGCTCATCGAAGAAGACGGGACGTTTCGCGCCGGCAAGCGCGGCGAGCAGCGCGAGGTGATTGCCGGTGGCGAGGTGCTCGTTCATGAACATCTCGGGAGTGGCGATGAGAATCAGATCGCCGGCGCCGATCGGCTGTCGGGCGATGACGGTGTCGTTGCCGGCGACGTAGAGCGCGTGCGTGCGGCGGAGCGGATCGCCGGCCAGACCGCGCGGCTCGGGAAGCGTGAGCTGATCGAGGCCGCTCCAGATCGGAAACGCTTTGCGCGCGGTGTGGATCGTCAGGCCGCGCACGTCGAGCGGACCGTACGCGCTGCCGACGCCGAGGACGAAGCGGCCGCCGCGACGAACCCATTCCTCTTCGTCGTCGCTCAGCAGCGAAGTCGCTACCGGCTTCGCTTTTTTGGGATGCGGTTTTTTCCTGCGCGACTTGTCGGTGAGGTTGTCGTCTTCCTCGTCTTCCGGAATGTCGTCGCGGAAGAAGAGCGGCTCACGCTGTTCGACGAGCCGGAAGACGACGCCATCGCGCGGGATGACGTTCGCATCGACCGGCCGGGTGAGTTGCGCGACCGATCGTCCGTTGGTCGAAAGGTATTTGTAGGCGAGCGAGACGCCCTGCTCGGACGTGCTCTCGCTCGATAGATCGTCGAATGCCTGACGCGGCACCCGGCGATCGAACGCCAGCCACGCCAGCGCGGCGAGGAAGTAGCTGACGATTGCGGCGATGAGGAGCGCGCGTCTCATGCGGCCACTCCGCGGCTGCGGTGCACGGCGTCGAGGATGCGGCGCGCGCGGCCGCTGCAGTCGTCGAGCGCGTCCTCGCCGCTGGCATCGTGTCCGTACCACTCCTGTTCGAAGCGGCGCGTCAGCTCGACGAACTCGCCGCGCCACGTGATGTCGGGCGCAAGCGCGGAGACGTACTCCCAGTTCGTCCGTCCTTTGCGGAAGTGGAGGATGCCGGCGCCGTAAAGCGTGACCAGCACGGCGTGATACCACGCGCGGATGGCCTCGCGAATCCGTCCGGCGGCGGCGAGTTGCGCGGCGTAGCGCTCCCATTCGTTCGCACCGCGCGAGAGCGGATCTTCATCGCGGCGCGAGGCGATCGGATCGCTCTCCACGACTTCGACAGCGACGCGGCGCCGGCTGCGGCGCGCGATCTCGAGCGCGAGGATGGCCAGCACGCCGACGATGAGAATGACGACGGCGGCGACGAGCCATGGTGTGCCGCCGAACGATTCGCTCATTTTGCGGATGCGCTGCTGCGGCCACCAGCTCATCACCCAGTCGTAGAACTGCTCGATCTTTTTCCAGATCCAGCGGAGGACTTTCGTCAGCTTCTTCGCGAACGTCTCCATTCGCTCGTCCTGCGACATCGGGACGCCGGCCACTTCGCCGCCGGCGCGCAACGCGTCGGGGGTTTCGGCGGCGCGCAGCCGTTCGAGACGTTTCGGATCGACGGCCGGCGCGGCGGCGGGCGGCATCGCTTTGCGGAGCGCGTCGATGGTGGCGGCGAGTCGCGCGTCGGCGCGTCCGGTCGTGGCGATCGCGTTGAGGAGTGCGCTGTCGGCGGCGAAACGTCCGTTCGGCGAATCGACCTCGACGACGGCCAGCTGTCGCGCGGCGTCACGTACGGCGTCGGTCTGCTTCGCGTCGAGCAGCGATTTGATGTTCGTCAACGTGTTGACGTATTGCTCGAGCGGGATGATCGTCGCCGCCTGCGCGGAGGCGGTCAGGAAGATGATGAGAAACGCGGCGCGGAGCTTCATCGTCCGACCAGCTCCCGGAACCAGAGGCGCAGCTCTTCGCCGCTCTCTTCCGCTCCCGCTTTGCGCACGAGGATGACGTTCGCGGCGATCCAGAACGGCTCGACGGCGATGATGCCGCCGGCGATGAGCAGGAGATCGAAGCGGCGCGTGCCGAAGTCGAGCAGCGCTTCCCAGCGCGAGACGTCGAAGCCGCCAAAGCCGTGGACGAGCCAGAGACCGATGGCGAAGGCGGCGACGAGATTGACCATCGCCACGACGAGCGCGACGAGGAAAACGAATGTGAGCGCGGTCAGTGTTTTCGCTTCACGCGCGAAGCGGCCGATTCGTTTGAGCGGCGCCACGATGCCGGCGCGATCGTTGAGCGGCATCGTGCCGATGGCCAGTCCCGACACGATGATCGTCAGCGGGATGCCGATGATCGTGAACCACGTGGCATAGAAGAGCGCCGCGACGAGCGACGCGGTGAAGAGATACGTCGCGAGCGCGGCCATTGGAACGCGCAGCGCTTCCTTGCCGGGACGTCGGCCGCTCGCCGCGGCGAGATTGATGGCGCGCGCATAAATGGCACGGCCGATGAGCGAGACGATGAAGGCGATGGTCGCGGCGTTCGCGGTCGAGCCGAGGGCGCGGCCGTAATGCGCGGCGTTGTTGCCGAGCTCGAGGAGCTGATCGATGAACAGCACCTGGAGAAATCGCCACGGCAGCGACGTCAGGACGAGCACGGCCGCCCACGGTGCGGCGGCGAGCGCGACGGCGTCGCTCGTTTCGTCGAGCACCGAAGTGGCCGACAGCGGCGCGCGAATCAAAAGAGTCCCGCGATCAGCGCGCCGCTCCAGAGCATCAGCCGCGCTGTCATGAAGAGCAGGATCGCCGTCACGATGACGAGCGCCAGCCAGCCGCCGACCGGCGAGCGGGCCACGACGCCGGTGCGCTGTTTGGCGAGGCAGGGAGCGCAGTGATAGATGCCGTCCCACTGCGTCGCGCACTCCTGACAGATTGTGCGCGTGCACGTCATGCAGAGCGCAAATGCGGCGCGCTGCGGATGATGCACACACCATCTGGTCGTCGCTGTCGCCATGGCTTTCGGAGGTCGCGAAGTTTAATCGATTCCAGGCTACATTACGGCCGATGCGCCGCCGGGTTGCTCTCATCGTTCTCGCATTCGTCTTCGCCTGTGCCGCGCCGCCGCCTCCCGCGCCGGTCGCGGCGCCATCGCCTGCTGCTGCAGCGCCGGCAGCACCGGCAGGAGACGTGGCGATCGGGCTCGTCCGCGTGACGGCGACGACGCTGAACGTGCGCGCCGAACCGTCGACGACCGCGGCGTCAATTGCACAGGCCCGCAAAGGCGACTGGCTGACGTTGATGGCGGCCGGCGACGAATGGATGAAGGTGCGGATGCCGGACGGCGCGATCGGCTGGGTGTCAATACAACACGTGTCGCGCGACGGCTCAC
>JAOBAU010000431.1 GCA_025463165.1 Acidobacteriota bacterium
GACGTCGACGGATCGCACATCCGCACGCTGATCCTGACGTTCTTCTTCCGCTACATGCGCGAAGTGATCGACCGCGGTCACCTCTTCATCGCGCAGCCGCCGCTCTTCAAAGTGAGCCAGGGGAAGAAGGACACGTACCTCAAAGACGAGCTCGAAAAATCGCGCTTCCTGCTCAATCGCGTCGCAGAGGCGGTTGAAGTCACACCGCAGGCCGGGATGTCGATTCGCGGCGAAGCGCTGATCAACATGCTGCAGCGGATGGAGGAGTACCGCAGCATCGGACGTCGTCTGCAGCAGCGCGGCATTCCGCGCGAAGCGATCGACGTCCTGTTCGTCGAAGGCTTCACCGATCGCGCCGCGATGAGCGATGCGTCGAGAGTCGCGACGCTGGCGAAAGCATTCGCGGCCGCCGGCTTCGAGCAGGTCACGACGAGCGTCGACGAAGAGACCGAGGCGTCGACGATCACGTTTTACGCGGGCGGCAACGGCGGCTCGCGCAAGATCGTGATCAATCCGGAGCTGCTCTCGAACTACGAGCTGCGTCAGATGGCGAAGTCGTTCGAACAACTCTCCGCGTTCGGCCTGCCGCCGTACAGCGTGAAACACAACGAAGACACGATGAACTTCGCGCGGATCGACGATCTGCTCGACCAGATTTACAAACTCGCCGAAAAGGGACTCTCGATCCAGCGCTACAAAGGCCTCGGCGAAATGAACCCCGAGCAGCTCTGGGACACGACGATGAATCCCGAAACGCGCCGCCTGCTCCAGGTGACGATCGAGGATGCCGTCGGCGCCGAAGAGCTCTTCACGATTCTCATGGGCGATCAGGTCGAGCCTCGACGCATGTTCATTCAGGAGAACGCGCTCGAAGTGAAGAACCTGGACATTTAGAGAAAGTGACGAGGACTGAGGACTGAGGACTGAGCACGAAGCGATTCGCACTCAGTCCTCAGCACTCAGTCCTCAGTCCTGAAAACAGATGGCTGACAACGACAACGATTACACGAATTACAACGACGCCCGTCTGCCGGTAAATATCGAAGACGAGATGCGCAAGTCGTATCTCGACTATGCGATGTCCGTCATCATCGGCCGCGCGCTGCCCGACGTTCGCGACGGTCTCAAGCCGGTGCATCGCCGCATCCTCTACGGCATGTACGAGCAGGGGAACACGGCCACCAAGGCGTACAAAAAATCGGCGCGCATCGTCGGCGACGTGATGGGTAAATATCACCCGCACTGCGACAGCGCGATCTACGATTCCGTCGTCCGCATGGCGCAGTACTTTTCGATGCGCTACATGCTCGTCGATGGCCAGGGAAACTTCGGCTCGCTCGACGGCGACAATCCCGCCGCAATGCGATACACCGAGGTCCGTCTCACGAAGCTCGCTGAAGAGCTGATGCGGGACGACATCGACAAAGAGACGATCGACTGGGTGCCGAACTACGACGGCAACGAACGCGAGCCGTCGGTGCTGCCGGCGAAGTATCCGAACCTGCTCGTCAACGGTTCCTCCGGTATCGCCGTCGGCATGGCGACGAACATCCCGCCGCACAACCTCGGCGAAGTGATCGACGCGGTGTTGATGATGATCGACAACCCGGCGGTCACGATCGACGAACTGATGACCGCGATGCCGGGTCCCGACTTCCCGACCGCCGGTTTCATTCACGGCCTGCAGGGAATCCGACAGGCATACGAGACCGGCCGCGGAATCATTCAGGTTCGCGCGCGCGCCGGCTTCGAGTCGTCGAAGAAAAACGACAAGCAGATGATCGTCGTGACGGAAGTCGCGTACATGACGAACAAAGCGCGGCTCCTCGAAAAAATCGCCGAGCTGGTCAAAGATAAACGGATCGAAGGGATCAGCGATCTGCGCGATGAGTCCGATCGCGAAGGCATCCGCATCGTCATCGAGCTGAAGCGCGATGCGATCCCCGAAGTCGTGCTGAACAACCTGTATCGCAACACGCAGATGCAGACGACGTTCGGCATCATCTTCCTCGCCATCGTCAATAGTCAGCCGCAGGTCATGGACCTCGCGACGATCCTTCGCCACTTCATCGAGCACCGCAAAGAGATCGTTGTCCGACGCACGCGCTTCGAGCTGCGCAAAGCGGAAGAGCGCGCGCACATCCTCGAAGGTCTCGTCAAAGCGCTCGACGTGCTCGACGAGCTGATCGCGCTGATCCGCGCGGCCGGAACGCCGCCGGAAGCAAAGAGCGGATTGATCGCGCGCTGGCAGTTCAGCGAAGTGCAGGCGCAGGCGATTCTCGACATGCGTCTTCAGCGCCTGACGGGACTCGAGCGCGACAAGATCATTGCCGAGTACAACGAGATCCTTCGCCTCATCGCACGTCTTCGCGAGATCCTCGCGTCCGAGCGCCTCATCCTCGAGATCATCTCGACCGAGCTCCGCGAGATCAAAGAAAACTACGGCGACGCGCGCCGCACCGAGATCGTGGCGGAGTCGAGCGACATCTCGATCGAAGACATGATCGCCGATGAAGACATGGTCATCACCGTGTCGCGCGGCGGCTACATCAAGCGCTCTCCGCTCTCGCTCTATCGCTCGCAGCGCCGCGGCGGCAAAGGCCGCATCGGTATGCAGACGAAGGAAGAGGACATCGTCGAGCATCTCTTCGTTGCCTCGGCACATTCGTACGTCCTCGTCTTCACAGACAAGGGCCGCCTCTACTGGATTAAGGTTCATCAGATTCCGGAGGTCGGCGCAAACGCGCGCGGCAAAGCGATCGTCAACCTGTTGACGGTCGAGCCGGGCGAGAACGTCCGCGCACTGCTGACGACGAAAGACTTCCCTGCCGGCAAGTTCGTCGTCATGGTCACGCGCGCCGGCCGCATCAAGAAGACGGAACTGACGGCGTTCTCGAACGTCCGCACCACCGGCATCATCGCCATCGACATCAACGAAGGCGATGATCTCTACGCGGTCAGATTGTCGGAAGGCAACAACGAGATCTTCATCGGTACGCACGACGGCATGGCCATTCGCTTCCATGAAGCCGACGTTCGTCCGATGGGTCGCGGCGCCGCCGGCGTGAAAGCGATCTCGCTCCGGCGCGACGATCACGTGATCGAAATGGACATCCTGCCGGAGTCGCCGGAAGGTCGCGCGCGCGCCGAGAAGAAGGCCGCGGCCGCGGCGCTCGGCGTTGAAGGCGAAACGGATGATGCGGTCGATACCATTGAGCCGCTCGTCGAAGCCGTCGAATCCGAAACCGAAGAGATCGTCGAAGGAACTGAAGACGAGACGATCGGCCAGATCCTGACGATCACCGAGAAAGGCTTCGGCAAACGGACGCCGATCTCGTCGTACCGTCTGACGAACCGCGGCGCGCAGGGCGTCACGAACATCAAGACCACCGACAAGAACGGCAAAGTTGCCGGCATTGCGTACGTCTTCTCCGACGATCAGATTCTGCTGATCACCGAGCAGGGGATGATCATCCGCGTCGCCTGCTCCGACATCCGTTCGGTCGGCCGTTCCACGCAGGGCGTCCGCATCATCAACATCGATGAGGATGACGTTGTTGTCGGCGCGGTGAAGGTGTTCGACAAGGAACAGCCGGAAGACGAAGGCGATGAAGGTGTCGAAGGCGACGAGACATCGGAGCCGACTGACGCGACGCCGTCCGACGACGAGCCGATCCACTAGCGCTATTCTTGTGGCCATCGTCCGATGGCCACATCCCTCTTCCCGACGACGCGCCGCAGCGTCATTGTTGCTTTAGGCAGCGATGATGCCGCGGAGCGGACGCGCGCATTCGACACGCTCGTCGCGCTCTACTGGAAGCCGCTCTACAAATACGCGCGCGTCGCGCATCATCGCGAAACCGCCGACGCCGAAGATGCGACGCAGAGCTTTCTCGCGCGGATGTTCGAGCGCAACGCGCTCGCCGCATATGACGCTGCGAAGGCGAGCTTTCGCACGTTTCTGCGGACGCTCTTCGATCGGCACGTCGCCAACGACGTGAAAGCGTCGCAGCGTTTGAAGCGCGGTGGTGGTCTCGACTTCCGCGCCGCCGAAGACGAGATCGAACGCGAGCACGATCGCGGCGGCTCGCCCGACGATTACTTTCAGCGCGAATGGGTGCGCTGCGTCTTCGCGCTTGCGGTCGAACGATTGCGCGGCGACGTCAGCGCGAACGACTTCGCGATCTTCGAAGCGTACGACCTTGATGATTCGCCGACGCTGTCGTATCGCGAGCTCGGTGAACGGTTCGATATGACGGAAGCGACCGTGACGAATCGGCTCGCCGCAGCGCGGCGGAAGTTCCGTGCGGCAATGCTCGACGTGCTCCGCGAAGTGACGGCGACCGATCGCGAATTTCGCGCCGAAGTGCGTGCACTGCTCGGAGTCGACGCATGACGTGGCTCTCCGACAACGCCGTCTCGCGCTTGCGCGCGATCGCTGAAGAGCCGGACTTTCGCGGTACGCGCTATACGATCGTGCGTGAGCTCGCGCGCGGCGGAATGGGCATCGTGTACGAAGCGGAAGACGCGGAACTGCAGCGCCGCGTCGCGATCAAAGTCGTCGCGACGGAGCTCGCATCGGAAGATGCCGCGGAACGAATGCGCCGCGAAGCGCGCGTGATCGCGAAGCTCGAACATCCCGGCATCGTGCCGCTGCATGACGTCGGCGCGCTTCCAGACGGTCGCATCTTCTACGCGATGAAACTCGTGCGCGGGCATCGACTCGATGAGCGTCCGCTCGCACGTACGGAAGCGCTGCGTCTCTTTCTCCGGCTGTGTGAAGCGGTCGCGTTCGCGCACGCAAACGGCGTCGTGCATTGCGACCTCAAGCCATCGAACGTGATGGTCGGCGCATTTGGCGAACTGCTCGTGATGGACTGGGGCGTGGCGCGCGTGATCGGCGAAGCGTCGCCGTCGCTCGTCGCCGGCACGCATGGATTCATGGCGCCGGAGCAGGAACGTGGGGATGTGGTCGACGCAAGCGCGGACGTGTTCGCACTCGGCGCGATTCTTCGCGAGTTGCTCCCCGATGCGCCGAAACCGCTGCGAGCGCTCGTCGAAAAATGCCTCGCACCGAACGCAAACGAACGCTTCCCCGACGCCTCACACCTCGCCGCGGAAATCGCCCGCTACCTCGACGGCGAGCCGCTCCTCACCTATCGCGAATCGCTGATCGAGCGCACCGCACGCTGGTTGACGCAGAATCGCGCGCTCGTCGCGGTCGTCGTCGCGTACATCGTCATGCGGCTGATCGTCCTTTTCTTCATCCACCGTTAAAGGATTTCGAACGAACGTTGAATCAGTCAGCAGGAGGCAACAACATGAACAAGATCCTCATCGGAATTCTGGTCGGCGCGGTGCTCGGCGCATTCGACGGCGCGACGGCGTGGTTCACGCCGGAAGTGCGCAACGCCATCGTCGGCATCATGATCGGCTCGACGATCAAAGGAATCATCGCCGGCGCCGCGGCCGGTTGGTTCGCGAAGAAGGTGAACTCGATTCCGGCCGGCATCGCATTCGGTCTCACCGTCGGCGCGATCCTCGCGTTCATCGTCTGTCAGCTGCAGGGCGGAAAGTACTATCTCGAGATCATGCTGCCGGGGAGTCTCGTCGGCGCGATCGCCGGCTGGGCGACGCAACGTTACGGTCGTCCGTCGATGCGCGCCGCGGCCGCGACGCTCGGCGCGATGTTGTTGCTCGTCACGTTCAACGCGCACGCGGGCGAACAGATCACCGCCGCCGAAGCGTTCGCGAAATTGAAAGCGCTCGACGGAAGCTGGAGCGGTCACGTGATGAAGGAAGACGGACCACCGGCGACCGTGCAGTATCGCGTCCGCTCCGGCGGCTCGGTCGTCGAAGAGACGCTCTTCGGCGGCACGCCGCACGAGATGTTCACGATCTACAGCGTCGACGGCGACAAACTCCTGGCGACGCATTACTGCTCGGGCGGCAATCAGCCGACGATGAAGCTCAATCTCGCAAAGTCGACGCCGACGCAGCTCGTGTTCGAGTTCGACGCGATGCACGGAACCGGCGATCACATACACAACGGAACGATTCGCTTCGACAACGCCGACAAGGTCGTCGCCGACTGGCGCTGGGTCGATTCGTCGGACAAAGAAACCGGTCCGCCGAAGCTCTTCTATCTCGCACGCGCAAAGTAACGGCAGCGTACAATTCCGCGCATGCACAAATTATCGCGCGAGCGCGTGAATCAGCTTGCGCGTGATCTCCTCGAAGCAATGACGCGTTCGAAGGCGGTCGTACTGCTGAAAGACCGCGAGGTCGTCCGGCAGTCGATCGCCCACGCACTCGGCGATGAGCTGAAGCGTGAAGAAGAACGCGAGGAGAACGTGCGTCGAAAACTCGCCACGATGAAGAAGCCGCCCGGTCCCGGCTCGCGCGAGTGGGAGTTCCTCTTCCGGAAGTTGATGGAGGAAGAGTACGTGCGCGAAGGGCTCGACTCGTAGCTACGCGTCTTCGGATGCGGCGTCGGCCGCTTCGACAGTCGCCGTGGCTTCCGCCGTTTCCGTCGATGGCAGCTCGCGACGCAGCGACGCCGTGTCATCGTCGTCGTGCATCATCCGCTTGAAGCGCTGCGCCTTCATCTGTTCGAAGATGCCGCCGGCGTGACCGGCCGGAATCCAGCTGTTGCCGCCGCATTTCGGACAGCGTCCGCGGAACGCGATGTTCTTGCCGCAGTCCGGACAAATGATGACGAGCGAGTGCGAAAGCTCGAACTTCTGCTCACCCTCGGCGTCGAGGCTGTTCAGAAACGACGACAGATTTGTGAAGGTTTCTTCAAAAGACATAACTGCTCGTCGGCCCAAAACTGCACACGACATGCCGGGCCGGCACGGACCCTCAGATCTTCATGACGTCGAACTGCTCGTGGTGCAGTGAATCATCCGGTTTGAAGACCAGATGGATGCCGAGGTTTCGCTCGATCTCTTCGAAGATCGGATCGCCGGCCGTGTGCAGACTGCCGTAGATCACCGGATTGACGCGCACGATGACGTCCTGTCCCTCGTGGAGGTCACGCAGCTTCATCAGCTCGCGCCAGATCTCCAGCGCCACGGTCGTGTTCGATTTGATCCGCCCGCTGCCGCCGCAGTACGGGCACGCCTGTGTCAGCGAACGCTCGAGACTTTGCCGCACGCGCTTGCGCGTCATCTCGATCAGACCGAATTCGGAGATCTGCAGGATCTTCGTCTTCGAACGATCTTTGCGGATCTCGTTCTCGAGCGTCTCGAACAGCTTCGCGCGGTTCGACGGATCTTCCATGTCGATGAAGTCGAGGACGATGATGCCGCCGAGATCGCGGAGCCGCACCTGGCGCACGATCTCCTTCGCCGCTTCGAGGTTCGTTCGGAAGACCGTTTCCTCGAGGTTCTTCTTGCCGACGTACTTGCCGGTGTTCACGTCGATGGCGACGAGCGCTTCGGTCTGGTTGATGACGATGTAGCCGCCCGACTTCAGCCACACCTTCGACTTCAGCGCTTTGCCGATTTCCGGCTCGATGCCGAACTCATCG
>JAOBAU010000434.1 GCA_025463165.1 Acidobacteriota bacterium
ACAAGGGTCGCTACCTCGAGTTCACGCAGTTCGATCTCGATTCCGTCGGCGTCGAATCGGAAGTCGCGGATACAGAGATCATCGCCGGAATGTGCGACACGCTGTCGGCGCTGAACGTCGGCCGCTACCTCGTCCGTTTCTCGTCGCGCGCGATGCTCAACCTGCTCCTCGAATACGCCGGCATCGGTGCCGAGCAGGGAGTCGACGTCTTCCGCGTCCTCGACAAACTCGACAAAGTCGGCATCGAGAAAGTCCGCCTCGAGCTGATGAACGGATACAAAGACGAATCGGGCGACACGATCCGCGGCGTCGGACTCGAAGCAACGCAGGTCGAGCGCATCGAACGCTTCCTCGCCATCAAGCCGGTCAATCGCAATGAAGTGCTCGCGCAACTTCGCGTGCTGTTTGCCGGCATCCCGACCGCCGAAGAAAAGATCGACGTCGTCGCGCGCATCTCGAATCATCTTTACGCGCTCGGCTACAACGACGATCGCGTCGCGATCGATCTCTCAATCGCGCGCGGGCTCGCCTATTACACCGGTCCCGTATTCGAAGCGATCCTGCTCGACGCGCCGCAGTTCGGCTCCGTCTTCGGCGGCGGACGTTACGACGATCTCGTCATGCGTTTCCTCGGCGAATCGATTCCGGCCGTCGGAGCCTCGATGGGCGTCGATCGCTTGCTGGCCGCGCTCGACTACCTCGGCGCGCTCAGCAAACGAAAAGCGACTGCCCAGGTTCTGGTCGTCAACATGGACGGCGCGCTGATCGACGATTACCTGCAGCTGACGTGGGAGCTGCGCCGCGCCGGCATTCCGACGGAGCTCTACCTCGGCACCGCGAAGCGGATGGGCGCGCAGCTCAAATACGCCGACCAATACGAGATTCCTCTCGCGATTCTGTACGGATCGAACGAAAAGCAGCAGGGCGTCGTCACCATCAAAGACATGGCCGTCGGCCGCGCGAAAGCGGACAAGCTCAATGACCGCAGCGAGTGGCTGGCGGCGCGTCCGGGTCAGGTCACCGCGCCGCGCGCGGAGCTGATCGAGACGATCAAAAAGATGCTGGTCGGAATCGTATGACGACGATCACGCTCGACGGTTCCTCGCTGACGATCGAGCAGCTCGTCGCCATCGCGCGCGATCCGTCGATCTTCGTCGAGCGGCATCCGTCGACGGAAGCGATCGTCGCGCGCGGCGAGGAGCTGATCGCGCAGATCGTCGAGAACTATCGCCGCGCGTATGAAGCGGGCGAATCGGGCGCGCGCGAGTACGGCGTCACGACCGGCTTCGGCGAATTCAAAGATCAGCCGATCGCGCCGGACGACCTCGAGCAGCTCCAGCGCAATCTGCTGCTCAGTCATTCGGTCGGCATCGGCGAGAACACGAATGCCGACGATCTCGCGAACTACTTCAGCGCCGAGGTGGTGCGCGGCGCGCTGGCGACGCGATTGAATGCGTTCCTCAAAGGACACTCCGGCGTTCGCCGGAAACTCGTCGACGTCGTGCAGGCGATGCTCAATCGCGGCGTGATTCCGCTCGTGCCGCTGCGCGGTTCCGTCGGCGCGAGCGGCGATCTCTGTCCGCTCTCGCATCTCTTCGTCGTGCTGCTCGGCGAAGGTCGTTTCTATACGACGTCCGATCCGACGCTGCGCGATGCGAAAGAACTTCCGGCCGTCCTCGGCTTCACCGCCGAAGAGTTGCTGCCGCGTTTCAAGGAAGGTCTCGCGCTCGTCAACGGCGCGAATTTCTCCACATCCATGCTCGCCCTCGGCGTCTACGACGCGGAGAGGCTGGCCGGCGTCGCCGACGCCGCCGCAGCGATGGCACTCGAAGCGATGTGCGGCTGCACGCGAGCGCTCGATCCGAAAGTGCACGACGCGCGCGGCCAGCTTGGCCAGATTCAAAGCGCCTCGCGAATTCGCGAGTTGCTGACCGGCTCGACACTCGTCGAACGTGCCGGCGCCGTGCAGGATTCGTATTCGCTCCGTTGCGCGCCGCAGGTTCATGGCGCGAGCCGCGACGCCATTCGCTACGCGCGCGAGATCGCCGAGCGCGAGCTCAACGCCGCCACCGACAATCCGCTGTTCTTTCCCGACGGCAGCGATCCGATCGACGTCGAGTTCCACGCGAACTGGCAGCACGGCTATCGCGGCGATCAGCGCGTTGCGTATTCAGCAGGAAACTTTCACGGACAGCCGATCGCGCTCGCATCGGACTTCCTGGCGATCGCCGTCGCCGAGCTCGCGAACATTTCGGAGCGCCGCACGGCGCTGCTGCTCGACGGCAACATGAACCGCCGCCTGCCGTCGAACCTGACGACGAAGCCGGGCGTTCACTCCGGACTGATGATCGCGCAATACACCGCGGCGTCGATCGTGTCGGAGAACAAAGTGCTCGCGCATCCCGCGTCCGTCGATTCGATTCCAACCGGCGCCAACGTCGAAGATCACGTGTCGATGTCGACGCATGCCGCACGCAAGATGCGCACGATCGTCGGCAACACGCAGTCGGTGCTCGCGCTGGAGTTGCTCGTCTCCGCGCAGGCGCTCGACTGGCGCATCGGAATGAAGTGCGATCCGCTCGCGGAACGTCGCGTGATGACGGTGGAGGAAGCAGAAACACAGTCGCGCGAGTTCGAAGCGGTGACCACCGCGGATGTCGCCACCGGAATCGCTCCCGCGCTCCGTCCGCTCTACCTCGAGATTCGGAACACCGTGCCGCCGGTGACAAAGGATCGGGTGCTGAGCGAAGACGCGCGACGCGTGCGTGCGCTGCTGTTCGCGTAACGTCATTCCGAGCGTAGCGAGGAACCTGCGCGGGGCGGGGCGTGCCGCTGCCGCACCGCCCGCCCGGATTCCTCGCTACGCTCGGAATGACAGCAAGAGCGCTTCGCCTTCCGGCCATGGGCCGTGACCCGACGCACCATTGATATGTCCGGCGTCGCCGATGAAGACGAGACTGCTGCCCCACGCGTCGGCGAACTCTTTCGCGCGCGCCACGCTCACGTATTCATCATTCGTGCTGGCGACGAGCAGGCTCGGAAACGGGAGAGAACTGAGCGCCATCCGCGCGAAGCTGCGACCTTCGATCGGATAGTCGGGTGCTTCGACGTCGCTTGGCGCGACGAGAAACGCGCCGGCGATTCCGCGGCCGCCGGTCGATGCCGACCACTCGGCGACGAGCGAGCATCCGAGCGAATGCGCGGCGAGCACGGGCGGCGTCGCACATTCGCGAATGGCGCGATCGAGCGTCGCCACCCACTCATCGCGGTCCGGATGATCGAAGTCGCGCTGCTGCACGCGACGCCAGCCGTGCTTCGCTTCCCAAAGCGTCTGCCAGTGCTGCGGACCGGAGTTCCACAGACCAGGCACAGTCAACACATTGACGTCACTCACCGCTGGAAAGCGTAACTCAATTTCAAAAACACCTGCCGCGCCGACGGCTCCAGGTCGCCGCTCTCCCCGACCACTTCGCGCAGATCGCCGACGCCGAGGAACATGACGGTTTGCCAGTTCAGCTTGTAAGCGAAGAGCAGCTGGCTGGCCACCGAGCCTCTGTGCTGGTCGAGCTCGAACGTGTAGAGATTGCGATCGCTGTTCGTCCGCTGGTTCTGCACGATGGCGCGAAGGAACATGTTGTTGTTGAACATGTACTGCGCGCGGATGCGCTCGACCTGCGCCGTGAAGAGGCGATCGTTTTTCGCCGCCGCGTCGACGTTCAGCCAGCGGACGGTATCGGTCAGACGAATGTCGAGATGATCGGTCGGACGAACCGTTGCGGTCAGGCCGATCTCGGCGCCGCGCCCGAGGCGGACGTTATCGAAGTCGACGTTCTGTCCGACGTAGCCGGCGAGGCCGAGCGACGGCACGATGCGATTGATGGCGGCGCTCACGTTGTAAAGCAGCTGGTGGCGCTGAAAGACCCGATCCTCGACACGGACGCTTTCGTACGCGTAGCGGAAGCGGAACGTCGAACGGTACTTGCCGTCGCCGCCGATGCCGAACGACTCGAGTCGATAGAGCATCGAATCGTCCTGCGTCGAGTCGTACTCGCCCATCGCGAATCCGCGAATGCGGCTGAAGAATCCTGTCGGCCGCCACGTCCTTCCGACCTCGGCGTAGTTCATCCGATAGCCGACCTGCGGAATGAAGCCGTTGTCGGCGCGGAAGTCGTCGCCGATGTCTTTCATCTCCGTGAAAAAGTCGTACTTCGGATTGGAGTACTGGTACCAGAGATCGCCGGCGTAGGACGTCAGCTTCTGGCCGTTCCATTCCGTTGCGAGATCGGGACGATCGGGCGTGTGCGTATCGCTGACGAGCAGCTGGCCGGTGAGCGTTCCATGCTTGCCGATGCGCCACTGAAAATCGGGACCGAGCACGCGGTTGTGCGCACCGCCTTCCGTTTCTCTGGTGGTGCCGAGGAAGCTGACGAATGACTGGCTGCCGAGATTGTGGCGAAGGCGGCCGATGGCGACCGTCGACGAGAAATCCTGATCGCCGAAACCGGAGCCGAGCGCGGACGGCAGGATGACGGAACCGCCGCCGCGATCCTGCGCGATGAGCAGCGTGTATGCGTTGTTGCCGAACTTGCCGGTGCTGCGCACGCCCCAGCGCGGCGCGGTGATCGTGCGTGTGTAGACGGCTTGCAGCGGCGTCGAGAAGAGCTCGATCCCTTCGAGAAAGAACGGCCGCTTCTCCGAAAAGAAAATCGCGAAACGCTCATTCGCGGAGATCGCCGCGGTGTCGGATTCGATCTGTGAGAAGTCGGGATTGAGCGTCGCGTCGACCGCCATGTCGGCATTCGGCGACCACTTCACATCTAGACCGCCGTCGGCCGTCGCCGGCGGATAACTGAGCGGCGAGCCGAGGCCGTCGCGCGCGGAGCCTTCGGTTCCGGCGGTGATGAACGGTGCCGCGACGACGTGCTGGCCGGACGGCAATCCGGTGAAGCCGACGACCTTGTTGAAATCACAGACGAAGCAGTTCGTGCCGCGCGGCAACTGGTGCGAGAAAATCTGATAGCGGCGCTCGCGCGGATAGTTGCGGTAGAAGATGATGCCCCATTCCTGCGGCTCCTTCTTCGTGTAGCGGAAGGAGGAGAACGGGATGCGCATCTCGAGGACCCAGCCGGTCGGCGTGACGCGCGCCGACGAGTCCCAGTAGAAATCGGGCGAGGCATCTTCGTTGCCGGATGCGTCATCGCTCACGGCGTCGAACTGCGTGCCGCGCGGCGTGACGAAGAACTCCGTGGCGGTGATGCCGTCGTTGCGCGCGTCGACGATGATGCCTGCGAAGTCGTCGGCGTTGCCGCTGATGCCGTCGTGATCGGCGAACGGCGTCCGGATCTTCTTCGGATCGGGATCTTCCATGTCGAAGGCGGCGTAAAGAAATCGATCGTCATACGCGAGGTAGGCGACCGTTTTCACTTTCGGCGCGAGATTGTCGCCGGGATTCGTTTCCCACCACTGATCGACGCGCGTGGCGTGCTGCCACGCCGCTTCATCGAGCTTGCCGTCGATGGTGATCGGTCCGGATGCGCGCACGGCCGTGAGCACCGGACCACCTTTCTCATTCGCGGCAGACGCGGCGACAGCAATCGAAAGAAGCAGCAGGCACAGCATGACTCGTTTCGTCATAAGTTCTCCGTGAGACGCCGCGGGCGCGCGAAAGTTAGCGCGCATTCTACGAAATTTTTCGTAATCTACGAGCGGTCCCGAAAAAAGTTGCGGAGGAACGGTGACTAGATGGGCATTGCGCTATTCTTCCTTCGATGGCTGACGTCACCTTCGCGGCGGTGGGCAAGAAGTACGGCGACGTGTCGGTGATCGACGATCTCAATCTGCACATCGACGACGGCGAGCTGATGGTGCTCGTCGGACCGTCGGGCTGCGGCAAGTCGACAGCGCTGCGAATGATCGCCGGCCTCGAAGAGGTGACGGCCGGCACGATCGCCATCGGCGACCGCGTCGTCAACGAGCTGCCGCCGAAAGATCGCGACATCGCGATGGTGTTTCAGAGCTACGCGCTCTACCCGCACATGACCGTACGCGAGAATCTCGAGTTCGGGCTGAAGATGCGCGGCGTCGCCCGCGACGAGACCTCCCGGCGCGTCGAATCGGCCGCCGAAATCCTCGGCATCTCTCATCTGCTCGCACGCAAGCCGCGCGATCTTTCCGGCGGCCAGCGGCAACGCGTCGCGGTCGGCCGCGCCATCGTTCGCCAGCCGGCGGTGTTCCTCTTCGATGAGCCGCTCTCGAATCTCGATGCGAAGCTGCGCGTGCAGACGCGCGCCGAGATCACGAAGCTGCAGCAGACGCTCGGCACGACGTCGGTTTACGTAACGCACGATCAGATCGAAGCGATGACGATGGGACATCGCATCACGGTCATGCGGGACGGAAAAATCCAGCAGATCGGCACGCCGCAGGAAGTCTACGAGCAACCGGCGAACGTGTTCGTCGCGCAGTTCATCGGTACGCCGCCGATGAATTTGCTGGCGGCTGTGGTCGCGGACGGGATGTTGCGAACGTCATCGTTCGCGCTGCCGATCGCCGCGCGATTTCGCGATGCACTGACGGAAGGCCAGGCGATCACGCTCGGCATTCGCCCGGAGCACATCTCGGCAAACGGAACGATCAACGCGGTCGTCGACGTCGTCGAGCCGATCGGACATGAGTCGATCGTGTACGCGTCGGCCGGCAGCGAGAAGCTCGTCGCGATTTTCGATCCGCACCTGACGCCGCGCGCGGGAGAGACGATCGCGCTGACGATCGACGCGGAGAAGGTTCACGTGTTCGACGCCGCGACTGAGCGGAACCTCGGTTGAAAGGCGGGCGAAGCGCCCGCCTCCACACCGGAACTAGTGTGGCTGCGGCCGCTTCGGCCGCAGTTCGATACGCGCCGGCAGGTGCGTCACAACGAGCTCTTCCCCGTCGTACGCCACGATCAGCTTCGATGGCTTCGCTGTTCCCGAGAGCTCGACCGAATCCTCGCGCATCGTCACCTCGATCGTCCCCGAATAGGTGTTGAGCGGTCCGACGTGCAGCGAGCCCCAGCTGCGCGGAACTCCGGCACCGATGACGAGCGCGCCATCCTCGCGGTCGTACGCGACGGCGTCGAGAATCGAGCGGACAAAATCGGAGGCGACCCAGGCGTGCGGCATGTCGCCGATGAAGCCTGGTTTGCGCGGATCGGTGCGGACGACTTCCGCCCATTCGTTCCACGCGGCGGGACGGCGATCGCGCAGGAAGCGGTCGACGAGTTGCGCGGCGGCATCGCGCTCACCCAAACGAATCAGCGCGCCGATGTTGCGCATCTCGTACGGCGTGTAGTCATCGCGCGGCTGCTGCAACGTTTCGAGATACCGCGCGAACGTGCGCCGCAGCTCGCGCTCCGGCAGGAGTTGCATGAAGCCGAGCGGCGAGACGGCGATGGCGGTCGACGTCGCGTCGAAATCGCCGAGCTCCGCGGCGCCGGGAATGTAGTCAATGTGATGACTGTCGATCGTGCGCCGCAGCGACGCGGTCAGATCGCGGCGGAAATCGGCGGCCTGCGCGAGGAGTTCGCGGCGCCGCGCATCGTCTCCAACGACTCCGGCGAGGAACGCGGCGTCGTCGAGTCCGCGCAGCGCGAAGAAATCGTCCCAGTACGAGTGCATCGCTTTCGCCGAATAGCCTTCGTGGCTGATCGACTCGGTGACGAGCCCTGTGAACTCGCCGTGATTCTGCGCGCGCAGTTTTTCAATGTAGCGAGCGGCCGCGTCGACGTGCGGCCAGAGCCGGCGCACGAGCGCGTCGTCGTGCGTGTAGCGCTGAATCTCGGCGACGAGAAAAATCAGCTCTCCGTGGCTGTCGTTCTCCGGCACCGGATCGGCGCCGCGATGATCGACGCAACACGGCACTTTCCCGTCGTCGTATTGAAAGCGCGCGAACCATTCGGCGAACTGTTTTGCGGCGTCGCCGTGCCCGAGGCGAAGGAGAACGGACGCCATCAGCGCGCCGTCGCGAATCCACGCGCGGTCGTACGCGCGCGTGCCCGGCTCGAGCGCCGGACCCTTGCGACTGACGAGCATGTACGCGACGCTGGTCCGAAGCGCGTTCGCAACGTCGGGCGCGCCGGGGATGTCGATGGCGACGCGGCCGAGCTTCTCGCGCCAATGCTCGGCGATCTTCGTGAGCGGTTCGCGTCGCGCCGATCTCGTCAGCGGAACCTCGAGCTCGACGATCTTCGCGTGCGGATAGATGAAGGTGTGATCGGCGACGCGCGCCGGCTTCGTGCGCGGCGCGATCTTCCGAAATGCCGCTTCGTCGATCCGCGACACGCCGCCGGTCATGTTCAGCCACTGTGTCGACGGATTGACCTGATACGGCCGCGCCGCGACGTGCAGCGTCGCGGCGCCGCGCACGACGTAGCGAAGCTGCAGCATTTCCGATTCGCTGACGGCAGCCGTGAGCGTCATCGAGACATCGCCGCGTTTCCACGTAACCGACGGAATCGGCAGGTCGCCGCCGGCGAGCGATTGCGTGATCGTCACATCGGCCCACGTGATCCGCTTCCCGTCGACGACGAGAAACGGTTCGAGTGAGAAGCCGCCTTTGAACGGCTCGACATTGCCGTCTTCGCCGACGAGCACTTTCTGCTCGCCGCCGTCGGAACCGATCACCGTCCAGTAACTTTGCTCGCCGAGAAAGTAGCGCGGGTATTCGCCCCGTTTTGTATTGCTCGCGAGGATGGAGACGAAGTCGTTCTCCGTCGCGGCCCACGTTGGCGGCTGGATGGTGATCGCTTTGACCGGTCCGGTGACGCGAATCGTGCGCGCTTCGGTGTCGGGCAATCGGATGAAGCGCGATGATCGATGACGTTGCGCGACGCCGTCGACGAGCACAGCAAACGTCTTCGGCGGCGCACCGTTCCATTCGATGACGAGGCCGCCGAGCTCACGCTTCGCGCCGAAGTCGATCGACGACTTCGTGAAGCGCTCGGGCGCCGTCGGCGTCGGCGGCAGCGATTCGATCTGCGGATCGGAGAACCAGACGCTCCCCTTTCCGCCGCTGCCTGCCGTGACGACGAGCTCAAGCGAATCGACGTGTTGCAGATCGCCGCCGCCGAGCGGTCCCCACGCCCAGGCGATCTGCCGCTTCTTCGTTTTCAGCGTCGTCCACTCGCGCGGGAAAACGAAGTCGCGGCGATTCAGCCACCAGACGTTGTCGCCGCTCGCATCGAGCAGCTTCAGCTCGAGATTTTCCGGCGGCGCGTCGCCGCGGATGCGGAAGACGAACTGATAGTTCGGCGGCAGGTCGCGATCGATTTTCGTCCGCGCGATGGCATAGCCGGCGTGTCCGTGAAAATCGAAGTCGAGCCGATTGATCGACCCTTCGCGCGTCAGCTGCATCTCGACGCCGTCGGACGGATGCGCGGTCCACAACGTCGCGCCGAGGAGCGCCGCGGCGAGGAACGTCATCCCTTCACGCTGCCGGCCATCAGGCCGGCGATGTAGTAACGCTGCAGCACGACGAAGAGCAGCAACACCGGCAACACCGTGAGCACGGAACTGGCCATCATCAGCTCGACGTCGAGGACGTGCTCGCCACTGAGGCTGGCGATCGCCACCGGCAGCGTGTAGTGCGATTGATTCGACAGGATGATGAGCGGCCACATGAAGTCGTTCCACGTCGACATGAACATGAACGTCGCCAGCGTGGCGAGGATCGGACGCGCCAGCGGCAACACGATCGACCAGTAAATTCGCAGCTCGCTCGCGCCGTCGAGCCGCGCCGCTTCGAGCAACTCCTGCGGAATTGAAAGCATGAACTGGCGGATGAGAAAGATGCCGAAGACGGTCGCAAGCGACGGGATGATCGCGCCCCAGTACGTGTTGACGAGGTGAAGCTGCTTCATCAGCAGAAAGAGCGGCAGCATGCCGACCTGCGGCGGAATCACGAGCGCGATGAGCAGCAATCCGAAGAGCCGCTGTCTTCCGGGAAAGCGCAACTTCGCGAACGCGTAGCCGGCCATCGAACTGAAAAGCACGCAGCCGATCGTGACGATGACGGCGATGACGGTGCTGCTCACAAACGCGCGCGCGATGTTGAGCCGGACGAAGAGCTCGCGGTATTGCGCGAGCGTCGGCGCGTGCGGGACGAGATGCGGCGGCACCACCGTCGCTTCGCCGGCCGTCATGAACGATGCGGAGAGCATCCAGAAAATCGGGAAGAGCGTGATGATCGCGCCGATGGCGAGCGTGGTGTGCAATGCGATCGATTGCGCGCGCCGATTCATCGCTTCTCCTGAAAGCGCATCTGCACGAGCGTCGCCGCGCCGATGACGAGGAAGAGAATGAATGCGACCGCGGCCGCGTAGCCCATCCGCCACCATTTGAATCCCTGCTGATACATCAGCATCACGGCGGTGACGGTCCTGTTGAGCGGCCCGCCCATCGTCATGACGTATGGTTCGGCGAAGATCTGCAGCTGTCCGATGGCGACGACGATGCCGACGAAGAGAAACGTCGGTCCGAGCATCGGCACGGTGACGTGACGGAATCGTCCCCACGGTCCGGCGCCGTCGATCTTCGCCGCTTCATACAGCTCCTCCGGAATGTTCTGCAGCCCGGCGATGAAGATGATCATCGTGTAGCCGAAGCCTTTCCAGACCGCGAGGATGATGATCGACAACATCGCGAATCGCGGATCGCCGAGCCAGTCGACGGGTCCCAGTCCGATGTGGCCGAGCGCGCGATTCACGACGCCGAAGCGCGGGTGATAGAGGTATTTGAAAACGATCGAAACGGCCACGAGCGTCGTGACGACCGGCGCGAAGTAGACGGTGCGGAAGAACGCTTTGTAGCGCGTGAGCCGCGTGTTGACGAGGAGCGCCGCGCCGAGCGAAACAATGACGGTGAGCGGACCGCCGACGAGCGCGAAGTAGAGCGTGTTGCCGAACGCGGTCCAGAAGATCGAGCTGCCGAGGAGCTCGCGATAGTTGCGAAGCGCGATGAAGCGGAGGTTGTGAATGTCGCCGATCGTGTAGAGATCGAAGTCGGTCAGGCTCAGCGCGAAGCCGGCGATGACCGGCGCGAAGAAGAAGATGCCGATCAGCAGCATCGCCGGCGCGAGGAAGAGGAGTGCGGCTCGAGTCTCGGCGTTCATCGTTTGCGGGACAGCATCCAGCGTCGTTTTTCGAGGAGGATATCGGCCTTCGCATCGAGCGCGGTGAGCGCGGCGGTGGTCGACGACGTGCCGCGCGCGGCCGCTTCGCCGCGATCGAAGATCGCGCTGGCGATCTGTTCCCATTCCGGAACCTTCGGCAGCGGCTGCACGCGCTCGAGCTGCTTGCGGAACGCGGGGAAATGCGGATCGGCGGCGAGCGCCGGCGCCGACCACGCGCTGCGCCGCGCCGGCAGATCGCCGGTCAATTCGAAAAAGCGGATCTGCTGTTTCGGTTCGGAAAGGAACTCGACGAATTTACGCGCCGCATCTTTGTGCTTCGACGCGGCGAAGATGACGAGGCTCGCACCGCCCGCCATGGAGACGCCGGTCGGCGCGCTCGCGTCGCGTGCCGGCAGCGGCGCGGTCGCCCACTTGCCGTTCATCGACGCCGGCAGCCGCCGCCGGAACTCGCCGACGTTCCACGGGCCGGTGATATGCATCGCGAAATCGCCCTGCGCGAACTGCTGATAGAGATTCGAAATCTCGCTGTTGCTGACCGCCGGCGCATACCCTCGGCGAAAGAGCTCGACGTAAAACTCGAACGCACCGGCGAACGGCGGCTGGCGAAATGCGCCGCGCGTGCCGTCGGCGTTGAGGAGCGGCGAGCCGTTCGTCATCGCCAGCACTTCGATCGGCTCGAACTCATTCGTCGGCATCAGAATCGCCCAGCGGCTGCGATGCTCCGCCTTGATCCGGCGCATCGCCTCGAGCCATTCGTCCCACGTGCGTGGTCCGTTTGGAAAGCCGACCGCGGCGAGGACGTCACTTCTGTAGAAAAGGACCCGTGTATCGACATACCACGGTACGCCGTACGTCGTTCCGTTGACGACGTTGGTCGCCCAGATGCCGTCGAAGTAATCGCGGCGGTCGACGGAGCGCGACGCCGCCACGAACGGCGTCAGATCGTCGAGCGCTTTCACGGCGACGAACTCCGGGATCCAGGTGTTCCCCATCTGCGCGGCGTCGGGAGTCGATTCGCCGACGTGCGCGGTGAGGAGTTTCTCGTGCGCGGCCGACCAGGGGATCTGCTGTACGACGACGTGGATCGACGGATTGCGCCGCTCGAACTCCGGGATCATTTCGGCGACGACTTCTCCTTCGCGCCCCAGTCCCCAGAATTCGAGCCGCTCGCGCCGGTCGCGCTGACCGCTGCAGGCCGTCGCGATGAGGGCGAGCAGAATCGCGAAACGCCGGATGCGCATCACCGCAGCCAGCCTCCGGTGAAGCCGGCGCGCGTCAGTCCGCGGCGGATGTGCGAATTCTTTCGCATCGTCGACCAGACCAGGCCGCTGCGGTGATTCTCGATCATGGCGATGGTCGGACCGACGTCGATGCCGAGGTAGTCGACGTCGAACCAGCCGAGCGTTGGATCGACGACGCCGTGCTTGAGCTGCTCGGTCGTTCGCAGCGTCGGATTGAACGCGTCGAGAAATCCGAAGCGGCCGTAAAGGCGATCGCCATAACGCGTGCTCA
>JAOBAU010000444.1 GCA_025463165.1 Acidobacteriota bacterium
TCCCGGACTGCCGTCAACCGCGGGCCTCCTCAGTTCGTCATCCACATTCCCGCAGAACAGCGGCAGCGCCGACATCGCTGGCTGGCTCTACATCAACATGAGCAACGGCGGTTCGCCTGCTTACAGCACCGCGAGAGGCAGTCAGAGCTGGGTCGCGGTCGAGATGTTTGCTCAAGGCCGGTACAGCGTCATTTCTGATGCCGCGGCGCTCGCAAACGGCTGTTCTGTCGCACCAAAGGAGAGAGCGCAAGTCGGTCCCGGCGCGAACACTACACCGTGATCGTCACTTGCGAATGTTCAGTCCCCAGCCGGTGTCGATCAGCCACTGCATCAGCTCTTTCGCCGGCACCGGCTTGCTGAGCCAGTAGCCCTGCGCGAGATCGCAGCCGAGGTCGCAGAGCATCTTCCAGGTCGCCTCGTCCTCGACGCCTTCGGCGCAAACCTGTTTGCCGAGGTTGTGTGCGAGGTCGATGACGGTGCGGACGATCGCGGCGTCGGCGTCGTTCGTCGCCATGCCGCCGACGAACGACTTGTCGATCTTGATCTCGTCAACCGGCAGCTGGCGCAGATGGATGAGCGATGAATAGCCGGTGCCGAAATCGTCGACCGACAGCCGCACGCCCATCGATTGCAGCATCGCCAGAATCGCCAGCGCGTGCGCCGGGTCGGCCATGATGCTGCTCTCGGTGATCTCGATCTTCAGGAAGCGCGGATCGACGTGCCATTTCGACAGCAGCGCATCGACCTTCGCCGGCAGCGTCTGTTCCTGCAGGCTCTTCGCCGACACGTTCACCGCCAGATGCACCGGCGCGCCCATATCCTGCCACTCACGGCACTGCTGCAGCGCGCGATCGAGAATCCAGTCGGTGATCGTCCGAATGAGTCCCGTCCGTTCCGCGATCGGAACGAATTGCGCCGGCGCGAGCAGTCCGCGCGTCGGATGGTTCCATCGAATGAGTACCTCGGCGCGCGTGACGAGGCCACTCTTCAGATGCAGCTTCGGCTGGTAGTAAAGCTCGAATTCATTTCGCTCGATGGCGTTCCGCATCTCGACGACGAGCGTCAGGTGATCGCTGTTGCGCGTCGCCTCGACGTCGTCGCGATGGAACGTGAATCCCGATTGCGCTTCCTTCGCCGCGTACATCGCCACGTCGGCACGACGCATCAGCGTGCGTGAATCGGTACCGTGGATTGGATACATGGCGATGCCGATCGAGCCGCCGACTTCCAGCACCTGACCTTCGACGACGAACGGCTGTTGAAGCGTGTTGAGAATGCGGCGCGAAACGGCAGCGACGTCGTTCGAATCGCTGATGTTGGGGACGACAACGGCAAACTCATCGCCGCCGAGGCGCGCAACGGTATCCTGCGGGCCGATCTGATTGCGCAGACGAAATGCCACCTGCTTCAGCAGCACGTCGCCGAAGTGATGTCCGAATGAATCGTTCACTTCCTTGAAGCGGTCGAGATCCATCAGCATCAGACCGACCGAGCCGCCATCGTGACGCGCATCGGTCAGCGCGACTTCGAGCCGCTCGTACAACATCGCGCGATTCGGCAGATCGGTCAGCGCGTCATGCATCGCCTGATGGCGCAGCATCACCAGCTGATTCTTGCTCTCGCTGACGTCGCGGACGAACGACACCCAGTGCGTCAGCTCGCCGGCGTCGACGACCGGAACCAGCGCCAGCTCGAGATCGAATTCCGTTCCGTCTTTGCGCCGCGCCGTCACCTCGGCGTCGAACGCTTTGTTCTCGAAGACGTGCCGCATCAGCGCGTCGTAGAAAACGTAATCGCTCTCGACGATGCCGAATGCCAGCGGCGTCTGTCCGATGACGTCTTCACGCGAACAGCCGAAGATCGCGCAGAACCCTTCGTTCACGAATGCGATGCGCGGACCGACCGCTTCAACCGCCGGCGTGAGGATCGCGATCCCCTGTCCCGCCACGCGGACGGCGGTGCTCAGCAGACGAAGTTGCGCGTTGTCGTAACGCTGCTCGGCCAGCGCGCGCTCGAGTGCTTCCGAATCGAGCGGCGTCGTCGTCCACGGCGTCCGGAAAAAGGTGAGCTCGGACATGGGGAGAGAGGATGATACCCCTCTCCCCGGCGAGTGAGGTGGCGGCTTCAGGGAAAGACGATTTCTTCGATCTTCGCGAAGTTGTAGTAGACGAACTGGCCGGTCGTCCGATCGCGGCTGACGAAGTCGACTTCGTTGCCGAAACAGCTGTCGTTGAAGTAGACGAGCGTCGATTCGCCGCTCTTCATTTCGACGCGCAGCGACATCACCGGACCGAGCGTGCAACACGCCGAATAGGTCGACGAGATGGCCGGACCGATGATCCGCTTGAACTCGTCTTTCGCCGGCTCCCACTTCGAGCCGTCCGGCTTGCAGAAGTTCCCGGCGTCGAACTTCGCGTAGCCGCTGAACGGAATCAGATATGCGAACTGCGAGGTCTCGTAATCGAGGATGTGCGTGGAACCGTCGCTCTCACGCAGCGTGATGGTCGGCTTCGGCGCCAGACGCAGCTCGATCGCGGTCGTGCCGCTCACTTTGATCGTCTGCGACGCGGCGGTGTAGCCCCAGCGCTGCGCGGTCAGCGTCGTGTTGCGGTTGAGCGGAACTTTGATGCTGTACCGGCCCTGCGAATCGGCGGTGACGGTACGTCCTTCATTGACGACCTGCGCCTGGAAAACGGGCGCGTTGCTGGCGGAGTCGAGGACCGTTCCGGTGATGACGATGAGCTCGTCGGGCGCGGCCTGCAGCACGACTCGGCGGCGCGTTGCGGCCGAGAGCGGAGCCGTGAGAGCGCAGACGGCGACGAGCGCCATCAGGCCTGCACGTCGAGTATGGGAAAGAATCATGGGCGGGTATCTCCTCCGGGTTTTGATGACATTCAGACGCGGGCGGCGTCGCGATCGTTACATCTTAGACGATGGTTGTACGGGGCGACCGCGTGTATCGTTTGCCGCGCCCGGCAGCGTGGCGAAACCATTGCACGCTGCCCGCCCGAAAGAAGGAACGCATGCGAGAGATGAAAATTCTGGCCACAGCCGCCCTCTTCCTTGCCGCAATCGCCGCGAACGCCGCCACTCCGGAGACAAAGAAGCCGATGACGAGCACAGCCACGATCACCACCTCGATGCCGGGAGCGCCGACGGTCGACGACGCGCAGCGCTTCGTCGATGACGCCGAGGCGCGGCTGGCCGCGATGAACGTCGAACAGCAGCGCGCCGAGTGGGTCGCGGAAAACTTCATCACGTACGACACGCAGGTCATCACCGCCGCGGCTTCCGAACGTCAGACCGCCCTCGGCGTCACGCTGGCGAAAGAAGCAGCACGCTTCGATCAGCTGCAGCTTCCGTACGATCTCCGCCGCAAGCTCGATCTCATCAAGCTCGCGCTGACGACGCCCGGTCCGAGCGATCCGCAGAAAAACGCGGAGCTCTCGCGCATCCTCGCCGAGCTGAGCGCGACCTACGGCTCCGGCAAATACTGTCCGCCCGGCGAGACCGGCGACAAATGCCTCGACATCGAAACGATCACCGAGATCATGCAGACCAGCCGCGATCCGAAGCGGCTGCTCGAAGTGTGGAACGGCTGGCACACCATCGCGAAGCCGATGCGCGCGCCGTACTCGCGCTTCGTCGAGCTGACGAATGAAGGAGCGCACGAGCTCGGATACAAAGACGCCGGCGCGATGTGGCGCTCGAAGTACGACATGCCACCCGACGCATTCACGGCGGAAGTCGACCGCCTCTGGACGCAGGTCAAGCCGCTGTACGACTCGCTGCATTGCTATGTGCGCTGGAACCTGACCAAGAAATACGGCGCCGACGTCGTGCCGCCCGGCAAACCGATTCCCGCGCATCTGCTCGGCAACATCTGGGCGCAGGAGTGGGGAAATGTCTATGACATCGTGAAGCCGCCCGATACGCCGCCGAGCTACGACCTCACCGAGGTTCTGAAAGCGCGCAAAGAGATCGACGAGATCGCCATGGTGCGTTACGGCGAAGGCTTCTTCACCTCGCTCGGATTCGCGCCGCTGCCGAAAACATTCTGGGAGCGCTCGCTCTTCAAACAGCCGCGCGATCGCGACGTCGTCTGCCACGCCAGCGCGTGGGACATCGACGACAAAGACGATCTGCGCGTGAAGATGTGCATCCGCAAGACGGCCGACTACTTCACGACGATCCATCACGAGCTCGGCCACAACTTCTATCCGCGCGCGTACAACACGAAGCCGTTCCTCTACAAGAACAGTGCGAACGACGGCTTCCACGAAGCGATCGGCGACACGATCGCGCTGTCGGTCACGCCCAGCTATCTGGTGAAACTCGGACTGATCGACAAAGAGCCGCCGGCCTCGGCCGACATCGCGCTGCTGCTGCGCGACGCGCTCGACAAGGTCGCGTTCCTGCCGTTCGGAATCATGATCGACAAGTGGCGCTGGAAGGTGTTCTCCGGCGAAGTGACGCCGGCCGATTACAACAAGGCGTGGTGGGATTTGCGGCGGCAGTATCAGGGCGTCGCCGAGCCGAACGGACGGAGCGAGAGCGATTTCGATCCGGGCGCGAAGTACCACATCGCCGCGAATGTGCCGTACGCGCGCTACTTCCTCGCACGCATTCTCCAGTTCCAGTTCCACCGCGCGCTGTGCGAGACGTCGGGATACAAGGGACCGCTCAATCGCTGCTCGATCTACGGCAACAAAGCCGCCGGCGAACGGCTGGCGAAGACGCTGGCGATGGGACAGTCACGCCCGTGGCCCGACGCGCTCGAAGCGCTGACCGGACAGCGCCAGATGGATGCGACCGCGATCGTCGATTACTTCGCGCCGCTGAAATCGTGGCTCGATCAGCAGAACAAAGGACAGAGCTGCGGATGGTAGAAGGCAGGACTGAGTAACGAGGACTGAGGACTGAGTTGCCCGCTCAGTCCTCAGTCCTCAGTCCCTTCCACTCGTCTCTGAGCGTCGAATACATCACGACGTCGACGTATTCGTCCCACTTTTTGTGGTGCTGGCGCCGCGTCCCTTCGTACTGCATCCCGAGCTTCTGCAACACGCGGCCCGACGCGGGATTGCGGCCGAAGTGCGCCGCGGTGATCTTGTTGAGATGCAGCGTACCGAAGCCGTACTCCATCATCGCGCGTGCGGCTTCGGACGCGTAGCCGCGGCGCCAGTACGGCATGCCGATCCAGTAACCAAGCTCGCCGCGATCGTCGTGAATCTTGAGACGAAGGCCGATCGTGCCGACGAAATCGCCTTCGCGCAGTGCGATCGCGAAGGCTTCTTCTTCACGCGTGCGAATCCATTCCTCAGCCGCGCCCGGCGGATACGGATGCGGAATCGACAGCGTGTTCGCGGCGATCTCGTACGCGCTGGCGAAGCGCTGCACGTCGGGCGCATCGTCGAGCGTAAGCGGGCGCAGCACGAGCCGCTCGGTGGTGAGGAGGACTTCGGGACTCATGCCGCGATTGTAGCGAGGAGATCCGCGACCCGCGCGCGCAACTCGCCGCGATCGAATTCCATTCGCTCATGCTCGAGCCCATCGAGCAGCGAGCGAAGCGCGCGCAGCGCATCTCCCCGATCGCTTCGCTCCGCGAGCAACATCGCAGGCTCGAGTTTTCGTCGCGCCAACCACGCGTCGACTGCTTCGCGGATCTGCGCGGCGGTTCGTCCGGCAATCAGCGCATCGAGCTCGCGTTTGCGGCTCCACGCGCGGCGCACACGCGGGAACGCGAGCACGATCGCGATCACCGCGAGCATCGCGCCGATGATCCACGGCCCCACCTGCGCGACCTTCACCGCGCGCGCACGCGGCGTCATTCCTTCGCCGCGCGGCGGCAGCGCCGCGTCGCTCGCAGCTTCGACGGTGAGCGTCTGCGCTTCGCAGCGCAGCTCCGTTCGCTGGCCTTTGCCGGTGACGATCGTCGACGCGATCGGCGGGACGTTGAAACGTCCTTCATGCGCAGGAAAGATGAGATAGCGCCACGTCCGCGTCATCGTGGCGTCGACGCGCGAGCGCGACACCGCGACCTTTCCCTCCCCCTGCTGAAAGGTGCCGTCGATCGGGCCGGCGAAACGCGGCGCCGCGGCGGCGCGCAGGTTGCCGCGTCCCAGCAACGTCACCGGCACGACGACCGGTCCGCCGTTCGTCTGCACCGCCGGCGCGCAACGAAGCGTGAGATCGCCGGCGGCGTCGACCGGCGGCCCGGGCGGCAGCGGCTTCACGTTGATCGTCAGTGGCGCGGAACGCCAGCGCACCTCTTCGACGCGCCCCTCGAATCGTCCCCACGGAAGCGTGCGGCCGGTCGGCATCATCACCGCCGCCGCGATCGACAGCGGTCCGACCGTCAGCGTTCCGCTGCGCAACGGAAAGAGTGCGACGCGCCTCACCGGCAGCCGCTCGATGATCAGGTTGTCCATCACCTCTCGCCGCGGTGATTCCCCATTGACCGGAATCTCCTCGGCCCAGAAATCGTCGAGCTTCGGCCCCTCCGTGATGCCCCACTGTTCGAGCGTCGCGGCGTTGTACAGCGTCCACGTCACGACGACTTCCTGCCCCGCAAACACTTCATCGCGATCGGTCTCGGCGACGACGAAGATCGGCGGCCGGCCGTCGGCAATCAATCCGCGCAGCACCGTGAGCGCATCGTTCGAACCGGCCGAGCGATCGGGCACGACCTCGGCCGTCACCGCTTCGAGCGTGTCGCGCAAACCGGACGGCAGCTGCAGCACGATCGGTCCCGCGACCGCTTCTCCTTCTCCGCGCGGCCGCGCCACGTAATGAAGGATGCGCTGATGCGAAGCCGTCCCGTTGATGAAGCTGTACGACGTGGAAGTCGACGGCTCCCCTTCGATGATGAGGTTCTTCAGGGGAATCTCGACCGAATCGAGCGATGCGAAATCGCCTTCCAGCGTCACCGTGATCGTGATCGTGTCGCTGGTCGTGATCGACTTGCGATCGAGATAGAGCTCGTTGGCGAAGAGCGGCGCCGCGAGCAGCATGAGTGCGGCCAGCGCGCGCTTCACCATCCGATCCTGCGCTCCTCCGGCCGCTGCTTGCGCATGCGCGAAAGCTCTTCCTTCTCCTGCTGCTGCACCGCGCGCAGCAGCGCGTCAGCGTTCGCATCGCCGGTGCCGCGATCCTGCGGCTGATCGGGCTTGCGCGCGTCCTTCCCATTCTGCTGTGGATTGGGTTGCGGCTGTTTGCCGCCGGCGCCGTTCTGCCCGCCGCCGCTGCCCGACGACTGCATCGCTTTGCGCGCCAATGCGATCTCGAGATTCCGTTTCGCCTGCGTGTCGTTCGGACGAAGACGAAGCGCGGCCGTGTAATCGCGGATCGCGTAATCGAACGACTTCGCGGCCAGCGCGCTGTTGCCGCGGTTGTAAAGCGCGTCGGCGCGCAATGTCGGATCGGACATCGCGCGCGCCAGCGCCGCGGAGCCTTCCTCGCGCTTGCCGGCGGCGACCTGCGATGTGCCGAGGTTGTAGGAGGCGGCTGGTGAAGGCCGAAGCGCGTTCGCTTCGCGGAACGATTGCACCGCGGCCGGATACTCCTTCTTCGCGAACGCTTTCACTCCCTTCGCGTTCGCTGCGTGCGCGTTCGTCGGACGGAAAAACAGATCGGTCCAGCGAAGCAGCAGCAACAGCATCGCGACGGTCATTCGGCACCTCGATTGGCGAGCGAGCCGCCGATGAATGCGAGGAACGCCATCGCCAGCGGCCACTGAAAGCGCTCGATCGGGACCTGCACTTCGCGCTTGCGCGTGACCGCGCCGCGCTGCGATGCGACGAGCGAATCGAGCGCGTGCTCGGCGAACGGATTCTCGAAGAAGCGGCCGCCGGTCGACTGCGCGACGTGCTCCATCACCTCAGGATGCGCGTACGTCACGACCGGATCGCCACTGGCATCGCGCAGTTCGCCGGCGCCGGTCGGAATCGTCGCGCCGCGGCGCGAGCCGACGGAGATCGCCGTCACCGCGACGCCTTTCGAGCGCAGCACGCGCAGCGCGTCGTCGAGCTTCGGTCCCTGATCTTCGCCATCGGAAATCAGCACGACGTCAGCCTTCTGCTGCGGATCGGAATCGATGAGCCGCAGCGCGGTGCGCAACGCGTTCGCGAAATCGGAGCCGGGCTCGGACAGATCGCCGGGGCCGATCGAATCGATGAGCGCACCGACCGCATCTCCGTCAATCGTCAGCGGCGACGCAACCTCGGCATCCGCTTCAAACAACACCAGCCCGACGCGACCCGGATCGGCATCGACGATTCGCTTCGCGATCGCTTTCGCCGCTTCGAGACGCGACGTCCCGACGTCTTCCGCCGCCATGCTCTGCGAAACGTCGAACACGAGGATGCGATTCGATTGCGTGGTATCGAGCGGCATCAGCGCGTAACCGGCACGCGGTCCGGCCAGCGCGACGATCGCCAGCGCCAGCGCCGCGGCGAGCACGTACGGCCGAAGCACGCGCGCCGGATTGGCAACGCCGCGCAGCCGTTCCGAGACGAAGCGCCGCGCGAGCCGTTCGCGCTCGCGCTCCCGTGCGAAGAGCAGCATCAGTGCGAACGGCACGAGTACGAGCAGCCAGAGGAACTGCGGCGCGCGGAACGTCATGCCGGCACCTTCTGCAAGACGGTCTCGCCGAGGAGAAGTGAGAGGGCGAAGAGGAAGAGGGAAAGGATGAGCGGCGTCAGATAGAGCTCGTCGATCCGCTCGCTCTTCGGCGCGGAGAGCCGCGTTTTTTCGAGGACGTCGATGCGCCCGAGAATGTCGCCCATGGTGGCAGCGTCGGTAGCGCGGAAGTAGGCGCCGCCGGTCATCTTCGCGATGGCCGCAAGCGTCTGTTCATCGAGATCGCCGGTGACGACGTCATAGTACTTTTCGATGTCGCCGGTCAGCGCGTTCTGGCGATAGCGCGGCATGAGAATGCGGCCGCGGCTGCCGACGCCGATCGTATAGATGCGAATGCCGCTGCGGGTCGCGAGCTGCGCGGCGGTCAGCGGCTCGATCGAGCCGGCGTTGTTCACGCCGTCGGTAACGAGAATGATCACGCGCGTCCGCGAGCGCGACGTGCGCAGCCGATTCACGCTCGTGGCGATGGCGTGACCGATGGCGGTGCCGTTCCCGTTGTCGCCGATCTCCGCTTTCTCGAGGATCGCCTTCGCGACCTCGCGATCGAACGTGATCGGAACGCGCGTCGCGGCGCGTCCGCCAAACGTGACGATGCCGACGCGATCGTCCTGCCGGCGCGCGATGAAATCGCCGATCAGATCTTTCGCGACGGCGAAGCGATTGCGCGGCTTGAAGTCTTCCGCCGCCATGCTCCCCGACGCGTCGAGCGCGATGACGATGTCGATGCCGTAGCGGTCGCTGGTGGCCAGTCGCGTCACGCGTTGCGGTCGCGCCAGTGCGACGACGAGCAGCAGCGCGGCGAGGCATTCAAGAATGAACGGGAGCGATGAAAGACGGACGCGCATCGTGCGCCGCGCCGCGACGAGTGAGAGCGACGACATCGGAAATGCCGCGAAACGCTGACGCCGGTCGCGGATGACGAGGACGATTCGCGCGATGACGAGCAGCGCCAGCGCGAAGAGCAGCGGCGACGCGAAGCGCGTCATGCGGCGAGCTCCAGCGCGCGGCGCGCGATCGTTTCGAAGTCGTCGCGAGCCACTTCGTCGGTGGAGAATTTTTCGATATCGCCGGCGGAAAGAATGGTGGCGATCTCCGGCCGATCGATTCGGGCCAGCACTTCCGTCGTCGTCATGTCGGCCGATGCCGCCGAGGTCGCGGCGAGATACGCGCGCACCGCGTCGGCGAGCGCCGCCCAGCGCAACGGCTGCGGGCGCGACAACAGCGACTCCACCGCGCGGCGGAAACGTTCATCCGGCGAAAGCAGCGTCGCCATCGCGCTCGTGGCGGCCGGCGCGCGCTTCGACATCCGCATCGCCGCGTACCACGCGGCGGCTGCCGCGAGCGCGGCGATCCCGATGGCGATGAACGGCAATCGCTCATACGGCTCCGCGCGCGGAGGCTTGAGCGGCGCGGGCGTCATCGGATCGTTCGGTGCGATGACCGAACGCACCGGCACGATCATGTTGCGGAACGCGACGTCGCCGGAAACGCCGCTCAGCGCGAATGGCCGCGGCTTGAACGTCCGGATGACGACGCGCTTTCCCTGCTGCGACACCAGCTCGTATTCGGGAGATGCGTTCAACACGACCGGCGCCTGTTCGAAATCGACGGTGATCAGATCGCCGACCGCCGGCTGCGCGGGATGGAACGTCGCGGAGATCAGGAGCAGGATCGCGATCATCGTCTGCGGACTACGCGCTCGCGGAAAAAGCGCAGCAGCGCGCGATCGTACGGCACGGCGGTGGAGACGGCGAGGTGATCGACGCCGGCGGCGCGGAAGCGGCGCGCCAGTACTTCCGACCGCTGCGCGGCGCGGCGTCCGACGTCGCTGCGCGCGAGATCGATGAGCCGCGGCTCGCCGGTCTCGGCGTCAACGATGCGCGCCAGTCCGCGCGCGGGAAAACGCTCTTCGCGCGGATCGACGATCGAGATCGCGATGACGTCGTGCCGCCGGTTGAGACGGCGCAGCGTCCGCTCGAAATTGAGGTCGAGAAAATCGGAGACGATGATGACGACCGCGCGCTTTGCGCTGACCCGCTCGAGAAACGTCGCCGCGTAATCGAGATCGGCGCTGCCGACGCAACCCTGCATCGCCGCGTCGGCCGCCGCGCGCACGAGGACCTGCGCATGCGCACGCCCGCGATGCGGCGGCAGGAACTTCCGGACCGTGTCGCTGAAGAGCAGCAGTCCGACGCGGTCGTAGTTCTGCACGGCGGAGAAGGAGAAGACCGCGGCGAGCTCCGCGGCGATGTCGCACTTGCGCCAGTCGACCGAGCCGAACGCCATCGAGCCGGAGACGTCGATCGCCACGACGATCGTCAGGTCGCGCTCCTCGATGAACTCCTTCACATGCGGCGCGCCGGATCGCGCGGTGACGTTCCAGTCGATGGTGCGGATGTCATCGCCCGGCTGATACTCGCGCACCTGCGAGAACTCGATGCCGCGTCCGTGAAAGGCCGAATGGTAATCGCCAGCAAACCCGCCGCGAATGAGCCGCGACGAGAGAATCTCCAAATCATGAACGCGCCGGCGGAGCGGCGTTTTCAAATCCCGGGGTTTGCGCTTGAAGAAGTTCATGGTTCGAAGGTGCTGAGTGCAGGGTGCTGAGTGCGGAGTCGCTCCGCGTCGCCGCCTTTACTCAGCACTCTGCACTCAGCACTCAGCACTAAGGGACGGGGACCGTCCCCAGTATTTGATCGATGATCCGGTCGGCGGACATGTTCTCCGCGGCCGCTTCGTAGCTGAGCACAAGGCGATGGCGCAGAACGTAGTGCGCGATCGCTTTCACATCCTCCGGAATCACTAACTTCCGTCCGCGCAGGTACGCGTGGGCTTGAGAGTCGTGAGCCAGAGCCAGCGTCGCACGCGGGCTGGCACCGAATGCGATGTGCGGCGCGAGCGACGGCAGTCGGTGCTCGGACGGTTTCCGCGTCGCGCCGACGATCGACACGATGTAGCGCGCGATTCGCTCGTCGACGTG
>JAOBAU010000008.1 GCA_025463165.1 Acidobacteriota bacterium
AGCAGCGCCGACGACGGATCGCCGCGATAGTCGGCGCCGATCTTGTCGACCTCGTCGAGCATGAAGACCGGATTCGACGTCTGCGCCTGGTTGATGCCCTGAATGATGCGGCCCGGCAGCGCCCCGACGTACGTGCGGCGATGTCCGCGGATTTCTGCTTCGTCGCGCACGCCGCCGAGCGAGATGCGAACGAATTTGCGATCGAGCGCGCGCGCGATGGAACGACCGAGCGACGTCTTGCCGACGCCGGGAGGTCCGACGAAGCAAAGGATCGGTCCCTTCATCTTCGTACCGCGCAGTTTGCGCACGGCGAGATATTCGAGGATGCGCTCTTTGATCTTCTCGAGGTCGTAGTGATCCTCATCGAGGATCGTCCGGGCGCGTGCGAGATCGTGATTGTCGGCCGACTGATTCGCCGCCCACGGCAGGCCGGTCATCCAGTCGAGATACGTGCGAATGATCGACGTCTCGGCGGAATCAGGATGCGAGCGCTCGAGCCGCTTGATCTGCTTCTCGACCTCTTCGCGCGCTTCCGACGGGATGCCTTTCTCTTCGATCTTCTTGCGGTAGTTCTCGACCTCTTCCGCGAGCTCTTCGCCTTCGCTGAGCTCGGACTGAATCGCTTTCAGCTGCTGGCGCAGGAAGTACTCGCGCTGCGACTTGTTCATCTCGCCCTGCGCGGCGGAAGAGATCTCCTGCTGCATGGTCAACAGGTTGATCTCCCGCGTCAGGAGCTCGTTGACCTTCTTCAATCGCTCGACCGGATCGATCGTCTCGAGGATGGCCTGCGCTTCCTCGAGCTTGAGATCGAGGTTCGACGCGGCGAGATCGGTGAGCCGCGCCGGATCGTCAAGGTTCGCGGCGATGACCATCACTTCCGGCGAAATGTTCTTGCCGAGTGCGACGGCGCGATCGAGGTTCTGCTTCACGGAACGGATCAGCGCTTCGACTTCGAGCGGACGATCTTTACCGGCCGGCTCTTCGATGCGAGTGATCTTCGCTTTGAAAAACGGCGCGGTCTGGATGAAGTAGTCGATGCGCGCGCGCGACAGACCCTGCACGAGGATGCGGATGCGGCCGTCCGGCAGCTTCAGCATGCGCATGATGATCGCGACGGTGCCGACGCGATACAGATCGTCTTCAGCCGGATCTTCGTTCTGAAAATCTTTCTGCGCCGTCAGCATGATCACGCGGTTTTCGGCCAGCGCCTGATCGACCGCGTTGATCGATTTCTCGCGCGATACCGACAGCGGGACGATGATGAATGGAAAGATCACCAGGTCCTTGAGCGGCAGTACCGGCAGGACGTCGGGAATCTTGATTGCTTCTTCTTTCGCGCTCTCGTTCGCGTCAGTCATCTCTACCTCTTCCATCCGGGGACACGAAGACCAGGCTGCCTCTTCTGCAATGGCTGTTCCTCCTGGTCATTTCAGGTGATGCAACTCTTTCACGAACGCTTCCACGTCTTCGAACCGGCGATAGACGGACGCGAAGCGAACATATGCGACGGCATCGAGGTCGCGAAGGCGTTCCATGACCATGATGCCGAGGTCCTGACTGGAGATCTCGCGGTCGTTCGAGTCGGTCATCGCCGCTTCGATCGAATCCGCCAGTTTCTCCAGCGCCGGCTGCGAGACCGGCCGTTTTCTGCAGGCGATGTGCAGCCCGCGCATCAGCTTCTCGCGGTCATAATCTTCGCGACGCTGATCGCGCTTGACGACCTGGAACGGCTGCTGCTCGATTTTCTCGTAGCTGGTGAAGCGCCGTTCGCAGCGGACGCACTCCCGCCGCCGCCGGATGACATCACCTTCACGGCTTTCCCTCGAATCCACAACACGATCCTCGGTATTCGCGCAATACGGGCAGCGCATGGCGCGGCATATATCACGATTTCTCGACGTGGGTCTCTTCGTTCAACTGCCGCCAATTCAACCCTTCGTGCAGGAAAAGCGCGAGCCCGGTGACGAGCACCGGCAGCGTGCCGACGACGTGAAAGAGAATCGCGACCGCGACCGAGCTGTCGATATCGAACAGATAGAACTTCGTCAGGACGATCTGACACGCCTTGTGAAATCCGCCGACGCCGCCGGGCGTCGGGACCGCGAGGCCAAGCGTCGTAATGCCGGTGACGAAGAAACCGGAGTCATACGGCAGCGGACGATGCAGCGCCGTGACGACGAACCAGAATTGCGACGTCAGACAACCCCAGACGCCGGCGGTGAAAAACACGACACGCGCGAGGACCGACGGCTTGCGCACGAGATCGACGCTGGCCGCGAACGCATCGAAGAAATTCATCCAGTGACCACGAAAGCGAATCGGGAGAATGCGTCCGACGAATTCATGCGCGACGCGCATCCTGCCGAAATAGACAGCGACCATGAGGCTTAACAAACCTGCGAGCGTGATCAGCGCGCCGATCGCGCCTGCTTTGATGATGAAGAACGCGCCGGCGGTGCGCGGATCGGTCGAGAAGTGGCGCCAGTGAACGAACGCGTAGTAACAGAAGAGCGTGAGGATGCTGGTGAGATCGAGCACGCGTTCGGCGAGCACGGTACCGAGAGCGGCGGTGAAGGAGATGTCGGTGCGCCGTGAGAGCAGTGCCGGACGCGCGAAGTCGCCGGCGCGAATCGGCAGGATGGTCGAAAGGCCGTAGCCCATCGTGTTCGCGAAGAACGTCGGATAGAACGGCGGCGGATTGTCGCTGCGCAGAATCGTGCGCCAGCGAAGGGTGCGGAAGACGAGCGCGCCGACGTTGACGAGCATTCCGCCGAGCAGCCAGACCGGATTCGCGGAGCGGATGATCTCCCACACCTGGTGCAGATCGGTGTTCCAGAGAAACCACCCGAGGAAGACGATGGTCAGGATGATGGCGAGGGAGAGTTGGAGAATGCGTTTCAAGGGAGAGGAGTTGTATCACGCGTGCCGCACGTCTATACGAACCGCATTTTCCATCGACACGACACCGGCATCGGACATCCGGAACGTCCCGCGCGACTCGACGCTGCAATCGACGGCGTCACGCGCGCCGGGTTCGCGTCATCGATCGTCACCGACGCCGCGCTGCATCCCGATACCGATCGGCTGATCGCGAAAGTACATTCCGCCGATTACGCGCGCGAGCTCGACGAATCGTCACGCGCCGGAATGCGGCTCTTTCACTCGCTCGACAATCCGATCTCATCGGCGAGCTTCAGCGCCGCGCGCGCGGCCGTCGGCACCGCGTTAACTGCAGCCGCGGCGATGATGGATGAACGCGAGCGGCCGTTCGTCGTCGCCCGTCCGCCGGGACATCACGCCGAACGGCTCACCGCGATGGGTTTCTGTTTCTTCAACACCATTGCGTGCGCCGCCGAATGGCTGCGCGAACAGGCGGGCATCGAGCGCGTTTTCATTTTCGATTTCGACGTGCATCACGGTAACGGCACGCAGCATCTCTTCGAAGAACGCGACGACGTTTATTACGCGTCGATTCATCGCTATCCGTTTTATCCGGGGACGGGCGCGATCGATGAGATCGGAATCGGCAAAGGCCGCGGCTTCACGCGAAACATTCCGCTCGATGCAGGCGACGGCGACGTGAAGTTTCTCCGCGCCGTCGAAGACGAGATCGTCGGAATCATTGATGACTACGCGCCGAACGCAATCCTGTTGTCGTCGGGATTCGACGCGCATCGACGCGATCCGCTTGGCGGCATGCGCGTCAGCGAAGAAGCGTACGGCGAGCTGACGCGGCGCGTGGTCGAAACGGCGGAGCGCCACGCAAACGGACGGGTGTTGTCACTGCTCGAAGGTGGATATGATTTGGAGGGATTGGCGGCGAGTGTCGCGGAGCATGTGAGAGGGATGGGGCATGAGTAATGAGGTATGAGTAAAAGCTTCTACTCATGCCTCATCACTCATACCTCATGCCTTCGCCGCCAAAATCTCCTCATACAACCGCTCGAGTCTCACAATTCGCAACTCCATCGAAAATCCCTCCACCACATGCCGGCGTGCGGCGCGGCCGACTTCACCGCGGCGCGTGGGATCTTCGATCACTTCGAGCAACGCGCGCGTCAGCGCATCGACCTCTTTCGCCGGCACCAGCCAGCCGACGTGACGTGAGGACACGAGCTCGCGATTTCCGCCGCAGTCGGTCGCCACGACCGGCTTTTCCATCGCCATCGCTTCCCGAACCGTGCCGGTGATTCCGGTGCCGGCCCACGACGCGTCGACGACGGCGTCGCACGACGCGAAAACGTTCGGCATGTCGGAGCGATATTCAATCGGCGTGACGCGATCGCGCAGTCCGCGCTCGTTCGCGTACGACGACACTTCATTGCGCTCGGCGTCGTTGCGACATCCGATCAGCGCGAGATGGACGTTCGGATGCAGCGGCACGATCGGCACCAGCGAATCGATCAACTCCTTCCATCCCTTCCAGTCGCGAACACCGACCTGCGCGATGAGGAAACGATCGTCGGCGATTCCCTTCTCGCGTCGGAACGCGCGCGCATCCCATTTCGCAGGATCGAACAGCGTCACGTCGGTGCCCGCGTAAACGACCTGCACTTTCTCCGGCGGCAGTCCGCCGCTTTCGACGATCACCTCTTTGATCTGCTGGCAAACGGTGACGACGCGATCGACTCGCCTCGTGCGGTACTTGCCGCGATTCCAGAGATCGAGCGGAAACGAAACGCCGCGGTTCACGACAAACGCGCCGACCGGTTGCCGAAGAGTCGCCGCGCGCGCAACGGCGTGGGCAACTCCCTTATGGACGTGAATGACGTCGGGCCGCATAGCGGCGATCAGACGCCGCAGTGCCACGATCGACTTCACATCGAAGGCGTTTCGCAGCGGCAGCCCTTCGAAACCGACGCCATGCTCGGCAGCTCTCGCGGAGAGTACCGCGTCGGGCCGGCTGATGATCGTCACCTCGTGTCCGCGCTCGCGCAGTCCCGCCGCCGCCTGGAACATCTGGTGGACGGAACCGGTGTTGAACTGGTTGAACTCGAGGATTTGAAAAATGCGCATGCGAGGCGCGCGCATTTTACGGCGTTTCTTATCGGCTCTTCGCTCGTCTGAAGAAGGATTGCTAGTATCTGCTGCCAGTCTCTAAAGGAGTCTCTCGATGCATCTCAAAACAGTGTTCACCGCCGCCGCCCTCCTCGCCTTCACCCTCACCGCTTCCGCCAAAGTCAGCAGCGATTTCAACGGAGACGGCAAGTCCGATCTCGTCCTGCAGAACGCGAACGGAGCGGTCGCCGTCTGGCTGATGAACGGCGATGCCGTCATCGAAAAGAAAGTAATCGCCACACCGGCAGCGGGATGGCAGGTCGTCGCCACCGGCGATCTCGATAACGACGGAAAGTCCGACCTCGTCGCCCAGAACAGCGACGGCACCATCGCGATGTGGAAGATGGATGGTTCGACGCGCGTGTCGGAAACGACGATCGCGAAACCGGCCGCCGGCTGGAACGTCATCGGAACGCGCGACGTCAACGGCGACGGGAAGGACGACATCTTCCTGCAGAACACGAACGGCGCGCTCGCGATCTGGGACATGAATGGCGCGAAGCTCAGCGCCGGCCACCCGTTCGGCACCACCGCTGATTGCGGCGTCGCCATCGGCAACTTCGGCGGCAACGCGCTCCTGCTCTACAACGCCGGCAGCAAAACGCTGCAGCGCAAACTCGCATCGAACGCCGCGATCTCCCCGCTCGACGAAGGTGCGGGATTGACCGCGATCGTAGTCGGTGATTTCGACGGCGACGGACGCGACGATCTCGTCGAGCAACTCACGAACGGCGGCGCGGTGAAGATTCAGTCGTTCAGCGCGAACGGTGAGAAGTCGGGCGCCGCGTCGGCTGTCGCGACGCCGGACGCAGGATGGAACGTCATCGGCACCGGCGACTACGACGGCAACGGACATTCCGACATCCTTCTCTATTCATCGACGGGCGGAGTGGCGTTGTGGCAGATGAACGGCGCGACGATCGCGAAGCGCAGCACGCTCGCGCTCGAGTCCGGATGGAAACCGCTCGCGCTCGTCACCTGCCCACAGCCTGACGTACACGCCGGCCACATGGCCTCCGCGACTCCGGTCGTCGCGCCGAAAGCGGCGTACGTCGCGAAAGGATCCAACGTCACCTTCGCTTCGTCGCCCGGCGACGCGATGGGCTACCTCGCGCTTCCGAAAGGAACGGGAAAGAAGCCGGCCATCATCGTCATTCAGGAATGGTGGGGACTCAACGACTGGATTCGCCAGCAGACCGATCGTTTCGCCGCGCAGGGCGACGTCGCCCTGGCCGTCGATCTCTATCGTGGCCGCAGCACGAGCAATCCCGATGAAGCGCACGAGCTGATGCGCGGCATGCCGGAAGATCGCGCCATCGCCGATCTCAAAGCGGCGTTCAACTATCTCGCCGCACGGAAGGACGTCGATCCGAAACGGATTGCCGTCATCGGCTGGTGCATGGGCGGCGGTTATTCGCTCGGCCTCGCGCTCGCGGAACCGCGCGTCGCGGCGACAGTCATCAATTACGGCAGACTCGTCACCGATCCCGCGTCCATCGCGAAGGTCAACTCCCCCATCCTCGGCAACTTCGGCGCTGCCGACCGCGGCATTCCGCCGGCCGACGTCCGCACGTTCGACGCTGCCCTCAAAGCGGCCGGCAAGTCGAGCGACATCAAGATTTACGAAGGAGCGGGACACGGCTTCATGAACCCGAACAACACCGCCGGCTACGTCTACGAATCGACCGAAGATGCCTGGAAACGGATCGACGGGTTCCTTGCGAAGTGGCTCGGACGCTCGTGATAGGATTTCAAACTCTTGATTTCACAAGAGATCGCGTGATTCGTTTCGAGCATCGGCGGAGGTGAGCGTTGCCGGAGGAGAAGCAACGTCAGAAGGATCAGATCAAAGTCACGGACAAACGCATCTTCACCGCCGAAGGCGATATACGCGAAGAGTTCCGCGACGAGATCCGGCCCGTCGAGCCGTCGTTCACGCCAGCCGCGAGAACGAACGACGCTCCGCCTGAAACGCCTGCCGCCGCTCCACCACCGGAAGAGCGCCGCGTTGCGGATCAGGGTCCGCCGCCCGGCGAGCACGATCGCCGCACCATCCGCGACAAAGCGCAGAATCCCGGCACGCCGTTTACCGACTTCATCGAGCCGCTCATCGCGCAGGCGTACATGTCCCTCGGTATGCTGCGCAATCCGTATTCACCAAACCCGACGATCGATCCCGGCGCGGCACGACAGATGATCGAGATCATCACCATGCTGAAAGAGAAGACCGCCGGAAATCTGACACCCGATGAACACGACTTCCTCGACACACATCTGGGAGAATTGAAACTCGCGTTCGTCCAACGCACGAAAACCTTGTGATGAAAGCTCGCTCCGCCCGATTGCCGCTGGTTGCGTCGCTCTGCCTGGCGCTGTGCCTGAGCGCGCTCAGCGTCGTCGCGGAGCAATCGTCGCCGCGCGACATCTGGCCGCAGGCGACCTCCGCGGCGAACGCCGGTGACATCGATGCCGCGATCAAGCAGACGAACGCGCTCATCGAGACCGGCAAATCGTACGGACTGAAAACCTTTCCGCAGTACGCCGCATCGGCCGCCGCGATGGCGCGCCAGGCGGACAAAGAGAACAACAAGCCGGTCGCGCAGTGGGCGGCGAAAGCAGCCGATCAACTCGATCCCTCTTCGTCATCCGTCGCGTTCAGCAACGCCGATCACGCCGCCGACCAGAAGCAGTGGGGAAAAGCGATTCCGTTCGTCTTCTCCGGCTTCGCGCGCGTCTTCGGCAGCTATCGGACGCGACTGCTGAGCCGCGCCGACACGTTCATGGTGTTGCTGCTCGCCATCGCGCTCACCTGCGCGATCTTCGCGGCGTCGCTCTTCGTTCGTTACTTCCGCGCGCGAGCGCACGACTTCCGCGAAAGCCTCAGCCAGCGTTTCCACGGCGGCTCGGTGACCGTGCTCGCGTTCGCACTGCTGTTCCTGCCGGTGTTTCTCTGGCTCGGACCGGTCTGGCTGATCTTCTACTGGTTCATCATTTTCTTCGGCTACGCGAAGCCGGCCGAGCGCGTGCTGATCATCGTGCTGTCACTGCTCCTCGCCATCACGCCGCTCGCGCTCGATCTCGCATCGCACTGGATCGCCGGCTCCGACAGTCCTCCGGTCGTCGCCGCAATCGGCAGCGCGGAACAGAGCTATCAGCCCGACGCGCTGCGGCGCATGCAGGATCTCGTCAGCATCGTTCCCGACAATCCGCGCCTGCAGCTCCTGCTCGGCAACCTCCTGATGTTCGAAGGAAACGAGCGACAGGCTGCCGATCACTATCGCCTCTCCGCCGAGTTGAAGGACTCCGCCGGCGCGCACGTGAACCTCGGCAACCTGCACTATCTCGACAACGACTTCGCCGCCGCCGTCACCGAATACGAGAAAGCGGAAGCGCTCGATCCAAAGCTCGCGATCACGTTCTACAACCACTCGCTCGCCAGCGGCGAAACGTACAAGTTCGACGAGCAGGCGAAGATGCTCGAGACCGCGCGGCGGCTCGATCACGCCGCCGTCGACAAACTCTCATCGCATCCGCCGGCGCAGAAAATCGTGATGTATCACCTGCCGGTCGCGGAAGCGTGGGCGATCGCCGCCGACGTCGCGAAGCGCGGCGCCGCGCGCAGTCTGTTCGGCAACTACTCGTGGTTCGATCCGGCCACGAGCGCGACGAATCCGCTGACGCTCGGCTCGCTCGGTGCGATCGTGCTCGCGCTCTTCTTCTGGATGCGCCGCCGCAAGACCGGTTTCGCCGGCTCGTGCATCAAGTGCGGCCGCACGTTCTGCTATCGCTGCAAATCGGCGCGTGAGAGCGCGACGTACTGCACGCAGTGCATCCACATCTATCTCAAACGCGACGGCGTGTCGCTCGATACGAAGCGGACGAAGCTCGAAGAAGTGCAGGAACACCAGACCGGGATGCTGCGCCGCAACCGGATCTTCGCGACGTTCCTCGCCGGCACCGGCCAGCTGCTCGAAGGACGGACGATCGTCGGCATCATCGGACTGTTCCTCTTCCTCGTCTTCGTTTGCCTCGCACTGCTCGTCGGACGTCTCGCGCCCGTGCTTGCGTCGGGCGAAGTCGCTACGATGCTCGTGCGTATCGGCGCGGTCGTGATCGCGCTGATCGTCTGGCTCACGCTTGCGCTGCCGGTTTGGCGCCGGAGGGCCTCGACGGTCTGACCTATGGCTCTCGAAGGGACACTCAGAGACTTCAGTCTCGCCGACATCTTCCAGCTGATCGGATTGCAGCGGAAGACCGGCGTGCTGACGCTGCGCGGGAAGGACGACACCGTCACCGTCACGTTCCTCGACGGAAAAGTGGTCGGCGCCGATTCGCTCAATCGCCGTCTCGAAAATCGCCTCGGCTCCGTGCTGATCAAAGGCGGAACGCTGACGCAGGACCAGCTCAATCGCGCGCTCGAGATCCAGCGCGAAACGCTCCAGCGCCTCGGCTTCATCCTCACGCATTACGGCATCATTTCCGCCGACTCGCTCAAGCAGGCCATCCAGCTGCAAATCCTGCAGATCGTCTATCGCCTCTTCCGCTGGAAGGACGGCGATTACCACTTCTCGCAGGAAACGACGATCGAGTACGACCGCGACAACGTCGTCCCCATCACCGCCGAGTCGATCCTGATGGAAGGCGCTCGGATGATGGACGAGTGGCCGATCATCGAGAAGCGCATCCGGTCGCACGACATGGTCTTCCGGAAGAAGCTGACCGACCAGGAGATCGTCGTCGTCGGCGCCGACGATGCGGACGAGATCGACTTCGCGCCCGACGCCATGACGTCGCGCAAGAAGAAAAACATCATCTCCGACAAGATCCGCATCTCCGAAGAAGAGAAGGCGATCTACGACATGGTCGACGGCACGCAGACCGTCGGCGACATCATCGAGATCTCCCGCTTCTCCGAATTCGACACGAACAAAGCGCTGTACGAATTACTGACGCGCGATCTCATCGAAGAGGTGCGCGGCCAGAGCGCCGCGCAGGTCGTCGAAGCAACGCCGCTCGATGAGACGGAAGTCGCCGAGACGCCGGTCCCGCTGCCGCTCGTCGCCGTGCTGACGATTCTCGCGCTGCTGTCGCTCTCGACGTCGTTCAAGAATCCGCTGAATCACTTCCGCCCGCTGCAGCGCGAAACGTCGTCGATCGACGAAGCGCGAAAAGCGATCTCGCTGCAGCGCATCGAGGCCATTGCGCAGGCCATCGATCGCTACAACGTCGTCAACAATCGCCTGCCGGCGCGGCTGCAGGATCTCGCGCCGCATTACCTCGCCGCGAAACTGCTCAACGATCCGTGGGGCAACGGCTACAAGTACCTGCAGTTGCCCGAGAAGTATCTGCTGACCGGATCGTCGTCCGACGGCCGCACCGATCCCGACCTCTTCCTGCAGCACGGCATCGACAGCACGCCGATGTTGTCGAGCACGAAGCCGGTGACCGGCGGCATCCAGCTGATCGACTAACGCGGCGGGGCGACGATGCGGAGCCGTTGCTCCGCCAATCCGAACTGCACCGGCGTCGTCGTCAGTCGTTCGCCATCGGCGTAAACCTCGAGCACTTCATCCGACTGAAAGCGAAACTCCGTGCCGCGCGTCGTCTCGACGAACTCGCTCTTCACGTGCGTTCCCGTGTACGCGCGCGGCAGCGTCTTCAGCAACTCGCCGCGCGTCGTGCGATGAATGATGCAGAGGTCGAGCAGCCGATCGTCGACTTCCGCGCTCGGGACGATGCGGATGCCGCCGCCGTACTGCCGCGAATTGCCGACGACCGCGAACATGATTTCCTGATTGCGCTCGTTGATGCGCACGTGATGCGGCGTGAAGCGCGGCAGCACGCGGAAGATCGCGTAGAGATAAACGAGCGAGCCGCGAAGGTGCTTCACCTCATTCGCGAAGCGCGCCACCTCGGAATCGAAGCCGAGTCCGGCGACGCCGAGGTAGCGAATGCCGTTGGCGACTGCGACGTCGACTTCGCGCGGCGTGCCGTCGACGATCAGATCGCACGCCGCTTTCAATTTGCGCGGGATGCCGAGGACGCGCGCGAAGTCGTCACCCGATCCCTGCGGCAGCAACGCGAGCGTGCCGCGGGCGAGATCGAATTCGCGCACGGCGAGATTCAGCGAGCCGTCGCCGCCGCTGATGACGACGCGATCGTAGCCGGCCGCGGAACTCTCACGCGCGATGCGCGTCAAATCTCCGGGACTGCGGCTTTCCTCGATGTCGAGCTGCGCCCCGCGCGCACGCAACAGCGCTTCCGCCTCGGCGATGTGCCGGCGAGCTCGACCGCGTCCCGCCGATGGGTTGTAGATGAGTTTGAGATGCACGACTTTTGCGACAGTGTAAAACGTAAAATCGACTCGCCATGAAGCACCTTCGTACTGCAAGCGTTCTCTTCGCCCTCAGCCTGGCCTGCAAACCGGTCGCGGAATCGCAGACGCTCGACCGCCCGCAGCCGCAGCGCACGCCGATTCCGCAGACCGTCAGCGCCTCGCGGCGAACGCCCGTCGTGATCGTCGCGCACGACACGCTTCCCGCCGTCGTCAACATTCAAACGGAAGCGACGATGACGCGCCGCGAAGTCGATCCCTTCTTCGATCCCTTCGGATTCTTCGGCGGACGAAACCGCGCGTACACGACGCAATCGCTCGGCTCCGGCTTCGTCTGGTCCGCTGACGGAATCATCGTCACGAACAATCACGTCGTCGAAGGTGCGTCGCGCATCACCGTCAACTTCAACGACGGAAAACAACTCAGCGCGAAGTTGATCGGCGTCGATCCCGACAGCGACGTCGCCGTGCTGCGCGTCGACGCGAAAGGTCTGCCGACCGCGCCGATCGGTACGTCGGCGGACCTGATGATCGGCGAGACAGTCGTCGCGGTCGGCAATCCGTTCGGGTTGAGCGGAACGGTAACGACCGGCGTCGTCTCCGCGCTCGGCCGCTCGGTTCCATCGAAAGAGCAGGGCCGCACGTTCACCGATTTCATCCAGACCGACGCGTCGATCAATCCCGGCAACTCCGGCGGACCGCTGCTGAACATCGAGGGGAAAGTGATCGGCATCAACACCGCGATCTACGCGAACGCGCAGGGCATCGGCTTCGCGATTCCGGTCGATCGCGCGCGCAAGATCGTGCAGGACATCGTCCGCTACGGCAGCGTGCACAGCGCGTGGATCGGCGCCGTCACCGCGACGCTGACGCCGGAAGAAGCAAAGCGGCTGAACATTCGCGCAACACGCGGCGCATTAGTCGCGCGCGTCTTCAGCGGCTCGCCGGCGGAATCGGCAGGACTGCGAAGCGGCGACGTAATCACCGCAGTCTCCGGAAAACCGATCGACTCGCGCGAATCGTTCTCGACCTACACCGCAACGATTCCAAGCGGCCAGCCGGTGACGCTGACGATCATCCGCGGCGGCTCCCCCACCGACATTTCCGTCCGCCCGATCGATCCCCCGCAAAACCTCGGCCTGCGAATCCTCGACGAGATCGCCGGCCTGCGAGTCGTCGACCGTTCCCGCAGCGTCTATATCGACGAAGTCACGCGCGGCTCGCGCAGCGACAGCGTAGGCTTGGCCGCGGGAGACGTCATCGTCGCCATCAACGGCACCGAGGTAACGTCGGTCAAAGCCCTCAACGACGCGCTCATCCAATCCGCCGAACGTTCGTCAATCGTGTTGTCGATCGCCCGCGACCGCTACATCTACAACCTAACCTTCCCCATGGGCACCTAACTATGGGGTCACATCTAAAAAGTTAAGTTAACTCTGCCCCTGGAGTTAACTTAACTTTT
>JAOBAU010000021.1 GCA_025463165.1 Acidobacteriota bacterium
AGCAGCGCCATGTTCGGCGCCACACTCGAATGGACCGGCGCGTCCGACAATCGCTGGAACAATGCCGCGAACTGGAACCCGGCGCAGTTGCCGCAGACCGGCGATACGCTGCGGTTCCGCACCGCAACGAATGCCAGCAGCATCAATGACCTGCCGGCCGGAACGGTGCTCGATACCCTGATCTTCTCGATCTTTCCGCCCGTGCCGTTCACTGTGAGTGGTGCGACGGTTGAAGTTTCGACTTCAATCTCCGGTGGCAGCGTCGTTACGTTCAATGCGCCGGTGCGCGCGATGGGTACGCTCAACGTAGGCGGCGCCGATTTCGCCGGCAGCTTCGACGTCAATGGAAAGACTGTGACGGTCGCGGCTGATTTCCACGGCCCGGTTATCGGCAGCGGCCACCTTTTCAATTCCTTCTCGAATACGCGCTTCTACGCAAACTCGACGTTCAACGGCACCTTCTCCGACAGCGCCGGCGGCGGCTGCAGCGGCAGCACGAGCTTCTTTGCGAATTTTCCCTCCACGACGTTCGATATTTCATGCGTCGTCGTCACAGACAGCACGCTCGGCAACGTGACGTCGAGAGCATCGTTTTCGCCCGCGTCGCAGAGCTCGGCGACCGCGATCGCCACCACCGGGAACATCGTCTTCACGAACGAGGGCTACTCGCTCGACATGGCGCGGCCATTCACCATCGACCTGCGTGGCGCAACGCCGGGATCCGGTTACGACCAGCTGAAAGTCAACGGCACGGTGGCGACGCAGAACGCTTACCTCACCGTCAATGTCGGCGGCGGATTCACTCCGTCCCCCGGACAGCAATTCGTGATCATCGACAACGACGGAAGCGATGCCGTCAGCGGCAACTTCAATTCGTTTTGCTTCGGCTGTTTCGGCACGCCATACACGGAAGGCGCCACGATCACAACGGGCGGATTCAGCTTCCGCATCAGCTATCACGGCGGCACCGGGAACGACGTCGTACTGACGGCGATCGCTTCGTCGACCACGACGGTGTCGAGCTCGCCGAATCCCAGCAAGTTCGGCCAGCCGGTGACATTGACGGCATCGGTAACCGGTTCGGGTCCGACACCAACCGGCACCGTCACGTTCAAGTTCAACGGCGGCGAGATCGGCACCGTTCCTCTCACAAACGGGCAGGCGTCGATGTCGATCAGCACGATCGGCGGGAGCGGCGGGTCTCTCACTGCGACGTACAACGGTGATTCCGTATACGGCACGAGTACCAGCCCGGCTGTCTCTCACCACGTGACCGCCACCAGCACGACGACAACACTATCGTCATTGACGAACCCATCTGCCCCCGGCCAAAGCGTGACGTTCGCCGCCACAGTCACGCGCGAGCAGAATCTCGGCCCGGTCGCGGACGGCGGCCTCGTCACCTTCCGCGTCCTGGGCTCGCAGTCGGAGACCGGCTATGGAACGACTGTGAACGGAGTGGCTTATTACACAACCCAGCCGCTTCCAGCCGGCAGCTATGACGTCGTCGCGAGCTTCCAGGCCCAGGGCCAGAACAGCGAGACTGCGAGCACGTCGAACACCGTCGTGCAGATCGTGAAGGCATCGACGACCACGACCGCGTCGGCGCAGCTGACGGCTCCCGGCACCGCGCCGGTCATCGCCGTCACCGTCTCCTCATCGAACGGCACGCCGAGCGGCAACGTCACCATCCTCAACGGTGCGACGACCGTCGGCTCCGGCACGCTCGACGCGAACGGCAAAGTGAACGTCACGCTCAACAATCCGCTGCCGCCCGGCAGCTACACGCTGACCGTGAACTACGCCGGAACGAGCACCTTCGCACCGAGCTCCACGACGGTCTCGCTCACGGTCGACGTGCTGACGGTGAGCGGCGACGACGTCGCCACGACAGAAGGCAACAGCGGACAGGCGAGCGTCCGCATCAACGTCCGTCTCTCGCAGCCGGCGACGCAGAACGTCTCCATCGACTACACGACCGCTGATGCTTCCGCGAAAGCCGGCGAAGACTACGTCGCGACTTCCGGCACCGTGACGTTCGCGCCGGGCGAAACTCTCCAGCGGATTGAAGTCATCATCAACGGCGACACGACGCCCGAGCCGGACGAGCGCTTCTTCGTCCGCTTCTCCAATCCGCACAACGCCGTCACCGGCCGCGCGCAGATCACCGCCACGATCCTGAATGACGACGCCACCAGCGCGGCCACGCGTGATCTTGAATTCGAGAACGTCGGCGGCACGTCGCTGATGCTCGATCTCTTCCTGCCGCTCGATTCGCGGCTGCATCCGGTCATCGTCGGCATCGACGCCGCCGACTGGAACACGCCGCTGCGTCAGATGTCGGTCATCACGCGCGAAGCATCACGTGGTTACGCCGTCGCGCTGCTCTCGTTCCGTCCTGCGTCCGCCGCGAAGATGCCGGCGCAGATCGCCGACGTGAAAGCAGCCATCCGCTGGCTGCGCGCCAACGCCGCACGCTACGACCTCGACGCCAGCCGCATCGGCATCTGGGGTATCGGCGCAGGCGGACATCTCGCCGCGCTCGCCGGCACGTCGAACGGCGCGAGCGCGCTCGACGATCCGTCGCTCGGCAACGCCGCGTATCCGACCGGTGTGCGCGCGGTCGTCGATTTCTACGGTCCAACCGACCTCACGCGTCTCGCAACCGACTCCACGGTCTGTGGCGATACCGTTGCTCAGATCACCCAACTCCTCGGCTGCTCCGCAACGTCGTGTCCCGACTCCGCGCGCGCGGCCAGTCCGATCACGTACGTGTCGCGCGACGATCCGCCGTTCCTGATCGTGCACGGCTCGACCGATTGCAACGTGCCGCTGTCGCAGAGCCGCGCACTCTACGACGCGCTCATCGCGGCCGGCGTCGATGCCACGCTCTTCGTCAACGACGGCGTCGGACACGGCGGTATGGGATGGGACAACGAAGCACTGCTCGGCATGGTGGACGCGTTCTTCGATCGTGTGCTGATGCCGCTGCCGCCGCGCGATCGCCGCGCGCGGCACTGAGCCGGCAGCGCAGGATGTCGGCTACTCGCCGAGTTTCGCTCTTAACGAGTGAAACTCGGCGGTGAGCGCGGCGAGCTGCTCTTCGAGACGCTGCACGCGGACGGAGAGCGGCTCGCGCGCGTCGTGCGACGTCTCCCCTTCCATCGCGGCGCTCATCGCCGGCTCGACGATCGCGCCGCCGAGGAGATGCGCCCAGCGCGATTCTTTCTGTCCTGGGCGCCGCGGCAGCTCGCGGACCATCGGCGGCGGCAAACTCGCCAGACGCTGCAGCGCTTCTTCTGCTTCGGCGACCGACTCGAATGCGTGCAGCCGTTCGCTCCGTCCGCGAATCTCGCCCGCCGTTTGCGGACCGCGCAGAAAGAGCAGCGTCAGGATCGCCTTCGCCGCGCGATCGATCTGCCACATCGAATCGAGGTTGTGGTCGTAGCGAACGGCGCGGCCGCCGAAGACTTTCCACACCAGCTTCTCGTCCTGCAGGCGATCGAGCGCGCGCTGCAGATCGGAATCGCCGAGATCCATGACCGGCTCGCGATTCGATTTCTGATTCGCGGCGGCCGCCAGCGCGTTGAGCGTCAGCGGGTAGTACTCGGGCGTGGAGAGCTGCTTTTCCATCAGGGAGCCGAGGACGCGAAGCTCGACGGAATCGAGCTCGCGCGCCGGCAGAGTGCGCGGCTTGCGCTCGCCATCGAAAGTCGTCACGGATGAGAAGCTCATGGCGGAGCGAATTCTATCGTCTACCGCGCGTAGAAAAAGCACGGCTCTGAAATGAATCCATTAGAATTCGCCGCAGTAGGGACCCACACGGGCCATGCCGCGCGCCGCGCGAGACTCGCCGGCTGGCGCGCATCACGTCACGACATCAAAGGAGAACAACCAATGGCCAGCGTCAACAAAGTCATTCTGGTCGGGCGTCTCGGCAAGGATCCGGAGATCCGGTCGACGCCGGGCGGAACGACCGTCGCAAAATTCACGATCGCGACCGACGAGCGCTTCACCGACCGCAGCGGCGAAAAGCAGGAGCGGACGGAGTGGCACAACATCGTCGCGTGGAGCAAGCTCGCCGAGATTTGCGGGCAGTACCTGCGCAAGGGAAAGCTCGTTTACATCGAAGGCTCGATCCGCACCGACAGCTGGGAAGAC
>JAOBAU010000207.1 GCA_025463165.1 Acidobacteriota bacterium
AGATCGAGCTCGCTGCCGTCGCGACGCGCCATGATCCACGACGCGATCGCTTCTCCTTCGGCGTAGTGACGATCGGATTTCTCGTCGTGCTCGGCGGCGATCAGCGTCACGCGCGCGTCGAGCTCGCGCGCCGCGTTCGTCCGCGCCGCACGCAGCTTGTGATAGACGGGACGAAAGACGTTCGCGTCCGGCGCGCCGTCGGGAAAGAGCGCGCCGAACAGCGCATTGATGGCGCGCACGAGCGGCGCATCGCTGCGATATTGCTCGGTGATCTTCTGATGATCGGCGCCGGCGGCGATGAGCTGCTTCGTCAGCTGATCGTACGTCTCCGGATCGGCGCGGCGAAACGCATAGATCGACTGCTTCGGATCGCCGACGAGGACCGTCCGGCCGTCGACCCACGCGCCGCTGCGGTCGCGCCCGAGGCGGTCGATGATGCGGGCTTGGGTGCGATCGGTATCCTGGAACTCGTCGACGAAGAGATAGTCGAACTGGCGCCGAACGCGCTCGAGGACGACTTCGTTTTCGAGCAGCGCGACGGTGCGCAGCAGCAGATCGTCGAAGTCGACGACGCCGCGCGCGCGCTTTTCGTCATCGAGGAACGCGACGAAACGCCGCGCCAGCGCGTGCAGCGCGATCGCGGCGCGATGGCTGACCAGCCGGTCGTAAACCGAATCACCCTTGTCGCCGGAGCGCAGCACTTTCAACGGCACCTTGATCGGCCGCGCCGCTTTCGTGGTCAGGTCGATCTCGCGGAGGTGGTCGGCGATCGGCGCGAAGTACGCGATCCATTCATCGACGGAGCTTCCTTCACGCGGCACGCCGTGTCGCCGCACGTGCTCGGCGATCGGATGATCGGCGCCTCGCACGTCGTCGAGCGCCGGCAAGACTTCCGCTTCGAAATCCTCGATCCCTGCGAAGTCGTACGAATCGTCGAGCAGCAGATCGCGCCGCTCGACGAGCTCGAGGACGAGATTGCGGATTAGAAAAAGGTAGGCGGCGTGCGCGAGCAGCAGTTCCCACTGCGCGAGGTTCTCCGGCTCCGGCGCGGTACGCGTTTCACGATCGATCCACGCGTCGTACGCATCGCTGTACAGCAGCGAGCGCTCGAACCCTTCGACGATGCGGAACTGCGGGTCGAGCCCCGCTTCGATGGGGAACTGGCGCAGCAGGCTCTGACAGAACGAGTGAATCGTTTGCGAGCGGAGTGAATCGATGCGCGCGAGTTGTCGACGACAGGCGATGCGATAGGCCTCGCGTTCCGCGGCCGGCACTTCGAAGAGCGGATGCGGCGAGCCGAGCGGCCAGACGACGCGCTCATCGTCAATATGTTGCTCAATTTCGGCGAGTGCTTCGCGAATGCGGTCGGCGATCTCGCCCGCCGCTTTCTCCGTGAACGTGACGAGGACGATCCGCTCCGGCGCGAGGTCGGCGTCGCGCAACATCAGCTTCAGTACTTCGGCGACGATCGTCGTCGTCTTGCCGGTGCCGGCGCCCGCTTCGATGACGAGGTTGCGTCGCGACGGACGCGGCGGCGGCGCGGCGAAGAGCGACTGCTGCGCGACCGTCATCGCAGCTCCTCGAGCAGCGTGCGCGGTTCCTTCGACAGTTGCAGTGTGTAGCGCTCATCGACGTCGTGCTTCGTCCGGCACGAATGCGAGACGGGGCAGTACTTGCACGAGTTCACGTCGTCGGTCTCGTTCGGAAACGCCGGAAAGATGCCGCGCAGAATCGCACCCGCGAAGAGCTCGAGCGTTTCGCGCAGCCGCGCTTCTTTGTCGGCCAGCTCGAACGTGAACTTCGCCGCTTTGATCTCACCCTGAATCAGCGGCTTGATCGCGCCGCTGACCGACTTCGCGTCGGCGCCGAAGAACTCCGCGATCGCCATCGCGTAGAGCGCGAGCTGCAGCCGCACGCCGCGATCGATCTTCCGATCGAGATCTTTGTGGCGCAGCGCCTGTCCCGATTTGTAATCGATGATGCGCAGCCGCTCGCCGGTCGTTGCATCGATTCCCGCATCGATTCGATCGATGCGCCCGTCGACGCGAATGGAAACGCCTGCCGCTTCGACGGCGAACGATTCCGCGCGATTCGCCGTCTCGCCGTACTTCGCACCGAACGTGTATTCGAAATGCCGCGGCGTGAGGCCGCGCGCGAGGAGATCGCGAAAGTCGACGGCGACGAAATCGCGGAGGTTGCGTTTCGTGGCCCGGCGCTCGATGTCGCGCATCGGACGATTGAACGGCGGCGCTTCCGACTCGATGCGATCGAACTCTTCGTCGACGATGACGTCGAGCGCTGACGCGAGATCGTCGGGAAGCCGCGGCAGCGATGCCTCGGCGCGATCGAGATCGCCATCGCGCAGGCCGCGGTAGAAACGCTCGAGGATGCCGTGATCGAGGATTCCTTTTTCGCGATGGTGAATCTGCAGCTCGCGCTCAGGATCGTCGAGATCGCGGACGCCGAGGATGTGTTTGAGGAGGAACTTTTGCGGACACTCGCCGAAGTCTTCGAGACCGGTCGGCGAGATCCGTTCGAGCGCGGCGCGGAAGCGGGGCTGCAAATCCTCTGCGCTGATGTAGCCGTCGAAGACGGAGCGCGTGCCCGATTTTGCGAGGAGCTGCAGTTGACGTTGCGACGGCGGCGCAGTGTGGGGGCGGCCACTCCGGCCGTCCTGCGGCGGGCGAAGTGCCCGCCCCCACAACAGTTGTGATGCGCGCAGCACTTTGCCGAAGCCATCGGTGCCGGCGTAACTGAATCGCAGCGACGTCGCTGCGGCGTCGAACAGTAACTGGAAGAGGAGCTGCTCTTCGTCGCGGCCGTTGCCGATCTCGCGGATGTTGAGCAGCCGGCGGTCGGTGTCGGGGAGCAGCGGATCTTCGATGCGACGCTGCGGGAAGACGTCGTCCTGCATGCGCACCGCGAAGAGATGTTCGAACGAGCGTCCGCGGAACTTCAGCAGGTCGCCGGCCCAGACGCGCGGGAGCTCGCGCGAAGGGATGGCGAGCGAATGCTGTTCGATCAGATCGATGATGGCGGTCGCGTCGAAGCGAAGTGCGCCGGCGCGGCGGAAGATCGCAGCAATGGCATCGAGCTCGTTCGCCGCTTCGACGTCCTGCTGCGTTTCGAGTCGGAAGCGAACGACGAGCGCCGCCAGCGCGTCGCTCCACTGCGTGCCGCGGAGTTGCGCGGCCAGCGGCGCGGTGACCTCTTCGAGCTCGGCAACGATGTCGAGATAGTCGTCGATGAACGGACGGCGCTGGACGGCGGCGAGCTCTTTCACGGTGCCGCCGGCGATGCGTGCGCGCCGCGTGGCGACGTCGAGGTCGTCGATCTTCACGCGGCGTCGCGGCTCGAAACCGTCGCGCAACAGTTCGAGCACTTCGCCGCGAATGAAACCGCGTTCGCGAAGACGAAGCAGTGAGACGAGACCGCGGCCGAGGCGGTGAGCGGTGAGCGGGATTTCTTCGCCGAGCGTGGTGGTGAAACCGCGCTCCGCGGCGAAACGATTCAGCAGACGGGCGTCGTATGCATCGAACGAGCGGGCGACGATTCCGATGGCGCGCGGCTCGACGCCGTTCGCGAGCAGCTCGGCGACGTCGGCCGCGATGCGTTCGAGCTCGGATTGTTTCGTTTCGTCGCGCGTTGCGCTGACCGCGGCGGACTTGATTCGCAGGACTGAGGACTGAGGACTGAGGACTGATTCGATCGACGCGAGGAAGCGATTGGCGAATGCGTAGTTTTCGCCTTCGCCGACCGGCGCGTGCACGGCGGTCAACCTGTTGACCTTCGCGATGACGTCGATGAAACGGAACTGCATGCCGGTCATGTCGTAGAAGCCGGCCACGATTTGCGGCGCAATTGGTGCACCGGCGGCGATCGCTTTCGCGGCGCGCTCGAGAAGATCGGCCGGATCGATCGCGCCGAACTGTGCAATGACGCGCTCGTATTCGCGCCACGCCACGGCGATCGTTTTCGTTCGCGCCGCGTCGCGCAAGCCTCGCGTCGCGCGCGCGCGCGCTTCGAACTGCTGCAGCGGCATGCCGTTGTCGCGCATGTCGCGATACGAACGCTCCAGCATCGCCGCGATGCCGCGGCTCTCCATCATCGGATCGTCGACGGCGCGGACGGCGGTGCGCATCGCCAGCCGCCGTTCGTCGGCGCCGGCGACGCGCGGATACTCGCCGCGATCGTTGAGGATCTGCTGCGCGAGCGTCTCTACCGTTCGTAGTCGCGGCGAGGCAACGCCGCTCGCGCTGCGCGCGACGACTTCCGCCGCGATGGCCGCTGCGACGCCGCCCGACGCAACGATGACCTCTTCATCGGGATGAGCGTTCAGCCGTTCGGCAACGTCAGCGGCGAGCTCGCGATAGCGGGCGAGACGGAGGAGTGGAGAGGCCATCGAAAAAGAATGGAGATTGTACCGTACGATACAGATTTTGGTCGGTTATTTGCAGTTGTTGCGATCGTGGGAACCTCGCACGAAGTCATTGTGGTTGAAGACGATGCGAGCGTTGCACGCCTCGTCTCTTTTACTCTTCGCCGGGATGGTTACGCCGTGCATGAAGCCGGTTCGCTCGACGCCGGCAGAGCGCTGCTGGCCGCGCGGACCTGGGACATCGTCATGCTCGATCGCAAGCTTCCCGATGGCGACGGCATCGAGCTCTGCCGCGAAGTGCGAGCCGCCAATCCTCACGCGTACATTCTCATCCTGACCGGCGAGTCGAGCGCGGCCGCGAAGCTGGCCGGTTTCGGCTGCGGCGCCGACGACTACGTGACAAAGCCGTTCGCAGTCGACGAGCTGCTCGCGCGCGTTCGCGCCGGCGCCCGCATCGTCGATCTGCAGAAGGCGCTCATGGCGTCGAACCGGCGACTGGAAGAGCTGTCGAACACCGATCCGCTCACCGGCATCAGCAACCGCCGCTCGTTCGATCGCGAGCTGTTGGCGCGTTTCGAACACTCGCGCCGCTACAACCGGCCGATGTCGACGGTGATGATCGACATCGATCTCTTCAAGACGATCAACGACACGTACGGACATCCGATCGGCGACAGCGTGCTCCGCTGTCTCGCCAAAATCCTCGATCGCGCCACCCGCCGCTCCGACGTCGCCGCCCGCCTCGGCGGCGAAGAGTTCTGCGTCCTGCTCCCGGAAACGCCGCTCTTCGAAGGTCTGCAGTTCGCCGAAAAGATCCGCGCCACCTTCGCATCCACCGAACATCCCGGCGGCCCTGACGGCCCCCAGCGAGTCACGCTAAGCGCGGGAGTCGCCGCAATCCCGAACCCGCGCATCTGCGATGCCGCCGCGCTGATCGAAGCCGCTGACCAGGCGCTCTACCGCGCGAAGAAGAATGGGAGGAATCGGGTGGAGTGTGAGAGGAGGACGGTGATGAGGGAGGTTAGTTTGGAGCAGAGGGTTCGAGCGCAGTGATGAGGACTGAGGACTGAGGACTGAGTAAAGGCGGCGGACGCGAAGCGACTCAGTCCTCAGTCCTCAGTCCTCAGTCCTCAGTCCTCAGTCCTCATCACTCGATTCACTCCCCCTCATTCGCATCCACGGTCGCGGCCGCCGTCAGCTCTTCCGACGCTGCCGCGTACTCCGGCAGTGCGGCGCTCGTCGCGGGCACGTACTTGTCCACGATCGATTTCGTGTTGAAGACGGCGAGCTTTTCCATCAGGAACTCGAATTTGGCTTCGAGGTCGCGGATGATTGGCTGCTTGGCTTCGTCGCCGAGCTCCCACATGCGGCGCTTGAACGGGCCGATCGCTTTTTTGCGGGTCTTGTAGACGAACTGCTCGTCGGTCTCGCCGCTCTTCCGTTCGTCCGCACAGTTGTCGAAGCAGAACTGACGGATCTCTTCCTTCAGCTCCGCTGGCAGCGACGAGGCGTCGAGGACCATGTTCTGGAAGCCGGTGGCGAGGTGAATTTCGACGGCGGTTGCTTCGGGGAAACGGTTGAAGACCGACTCCGGCAGCGTCGACGCGCCGTGCTGCACCGAGCCGGCGATGCCGTACTCTCCGCGACAGATTTCCGTCACCTCGCGCAGCACGTCGAAGTCGATCTTCGCCTGTGCGATCGAGCCGTCGGCGAGCGGAACGCCGCCGTGCGACGTGCCGGTCTGCACCGAGATCTTGGCGATCCCGAGCTCGCCGTCGAGCAGGCGGCTCAGCCCATTCATGTACGCGCGCACTTCGTCCGGCTGCGTGTTGTACTTGCCGACTTCGCCGATCTCACCGCCGACGGAGATCGTCATTCCCTCGGGCTCGCGCGCGCGAATGTATTTCGTCAGATGCGCGGTCCCTTCGTAGTTCGCGCGCTGCTGCTCGTCGCGCGTCGGGAAGTCGAGGTCGACGAGCGTCGACGTGTCGATGTCGATGTTGTAGAACTCGGCGGCGATCGCTTCATCGATCAGCGACTCGAGCGCTTTCGTCTCCGCCGCTTTTCCTTCCGGAGTGACCCACTTCTTCGCGCTCGCCTGGAAGTGATCGCCCTGGATGAAGACGGCGCCGCGATAGCCTTCGCGCAGCGCCGCGGCGAGCACGCACGCCGCGTATTCGGCGGGACGCTGTTCCGTGTATGCGATCTCGGAACGGGCGATCTCGAAGATGAACGCGCCGACGTCGTGACGCATCGCGGCGCGGAACAGTGCGCGCGCCGTGTCGTACGTCAGCGCGCGAATGTTGAACGCGGGAGTCGTGAACGAACGGACCTCGCCGCGGCCGATCGCGCTATACAACGGGTAGATCGACGAGGCGACCGCACCGCTTTGCCGCGCGCGCGTATGAATCTGCCGGCGTGCTTCCGCTTTCGTGGCAGCGTCGCTGCTGAAAACGGCGGTGTACGCGAGGTCGTCGATGGCCGCGGGTCCGCCGTTCGCGACGGAGTCGTTCAGAGACTGCACGTTCTCGTGAATCATGATCGCGGACTTTAGCAGAAGGCGCCGCGCGCCAGAATCGCTACACGTCGGCGGTGACGTAGCCGCGAATCTGCGCGATCAGCGTCGGGACGTCGAACGGCTTCTGCACCGCACCGTCGACGCCGAGCTGCGCCAGCTCGCTGCGTGTGACCGGATCGCCGCTGAGGATCAGGATCGGCACGCCGTCGAGACCGACGTCCTCGCGCAACGCGCGGACGACCTCATCTCCGTGCATGCCCGGCATGTTGCGATCAAGGAGCACGAGCGCCGGACGACGATCGCGTGCGGCCGCCACCGCCTCTTCGCCGGTCGCTGCCGTGACCGCTTCGAATCCGAACTCGCGGAGGAGGCTGCGCATCAGCATGAGGATTGGTGCGTCGTCGTCGACGACCAGAATTGGCGGTCTGTTGTTCATCTGTTATTCGGACTGGCCCGTTGCGCGCAGTGTAAGGGAAGTATGGTTCCGTCACAACGCCACTTTTCTCCTGAATGTAGAATCCCTGCGTGCCGACCAGACCCGACCGCAAGGTTTCTATACTCGACGTCATGGGGCCGGTGATGGTCGGACCGTCCAGTTCCCACACCGCCGGAACCGCGCGCCTCGGGCGCGTCGCGCGTGAGATTCTCGACGACGATCCGGTCTTCGTCCGCTTCGTCCTTCATCCGCCGCTGGCGGCGACGTATCGCGGTCACGGCTCCGACTTCGCGCTGGTCGGCGGCTCGATCGGATTGAACGTCGACGACCCGCGCATCCCGGAAGCGATTCGCATCGCGGAGCAGATGGGAGTCGAGATCGAATTCGCCGAGGAAGATATGGGCGAGGTGCATCCGAATACGGTGCGCGTCGAGATTCGGAGTAGGTCGCGCTCGGTGCAGATCGCCGGCTCGTCGATCGGCGGCGGTGTCATCGACGTCTTCAACATCAACGGCTTCTCCGCGCACTTCAAAGGTGATTCCCCGACGCTGCTGCTCTTCTATCGCGATCGTCCCGGGATGATTTCGGAGATCACCGGGATCATCGCCGATGAAGGGATCAATATCGCGTCGCTGGCGTGCTCGCGAAAGCAGCGCGGCAAAGATGCGTTCATGCAGATCGACGTCGATTCACCGATGTCGAAGGAAGCGCTGGCGCACATTTGCGCGACGCCGGACGTCGCCGAGGCGAAGTATCTCGATCGAATTCCGTGATGGGATTGATCGCGGCCCGGCGCGCGTTCTGATCGCCGCATGATTGACTCATTCAAAAAACTTGGCGAGCTCGCGCAGGGACGCGACCTCGCGGATGTCTTTCTCGAAAGCGACGCGCGCGAGCATGGCGTGCCGGCCGAACAGATCATCGAGGCGCTGACGAAGCGGCGCCAGGTGATGCGCGACTGCATCGAGCGTGGCAAGGGCGGCGGGACGTCGATGGGCAAGCTCGTCGGTAACGAAGCGAAGCTGCTCAACGAAGCGTTCCTCGCCGGGAAAACATTTCTCGATCCGCTCACGGTCAAAGCTGAGCTGTACGCGCTGTCGGTGATGGGCGAGAACTCGCGGATGGGTGTGATCGTCGCGGCGCCGACCGCGGGCGCGGGCGGAGTCGTTCCCGGGATGCTGCTGGCGCTTGAGGAAGAGCGGAACGTCGATCCTGCGAAGACCGTTCGCGCGCTGGTCGTTGCGGGCGGCGTCGGCTCGATCGTGGCGTTGTCGGCGCACATTTCGGGCGCGGCCGGCGGTTGTCAGAATGAAGTCGGCGTGGCGACGGCGATGGGGGCGGCGGCGGTTGCGTACATGATGGACGGCACGCCGCAGCAGTCGATCAGCGCGGCGGCGCTGGCGCTGAAGAACACGCTCGGCCTCGTCTGCGATCCGGTCGGCGGCCTCGTCGAAGTGCCGTGCGTGAAGCGCAACGCGCTCTTCGCCGTGCACGGACTGACCGCCGCGCAGCTTGCGCTGGCGGGAGTCGAGTCGGTCATTCCGATGGATGAAGTCGTCGAAGCGATGGTGCGCATCGGACGCGCGCTGCCGCGCGGTTTGAAAGAGACGGCGGAAGGCGGATTGGCGACGACCGCGACCGGCTGCGCGATCGGCGATCGGTTGAAGGACGAAGCGAATCAGCGCCGCGCGCAGCGCGCCGAAGAACGCGAACGGCTCGCGCACGAGCGCAAAGCGGGCGTGGCGTCGTGACGCGCGCATTCTTCTCGGTATTCGTGACCGTCTTCCTCGCCGAGATCGGCGACAAAACGCAGCTCGCCACGATGCTCTTCGCGTCGGAAGCGAAGACGAGCAAGTGGGTCGTCTTCGCCGGCTCCGCGCTCGCGCTCGTGCTCGCCGCCGCGATCGGCGTGCTGGTCGGCGCGCAGCTGGAACGTTTCATCGCCCCGCGCACGCTGAAGCTCGTGGCGGGAATCGGCTTCATCGCGATCGGCGCCTGGACCCTCGTGGCGCGGTAACTAT
>JAOBAU010000047.1 GCA_025463165.1 Acidobacteriota bacterium
GATGAGCTGTACGCGAACGTCTTTCCGAATCTCGACGTGCTGGTTCTTTTTTCAGCAGCCGAAGCCGGACCGCAGGTCGTCTGGCAGGCGATGCACTACGGAGTCGTTCCCGTGGTCTCGCGTTATCGCGGCGCGACCGCGGAGAACGTGCTGCGCGACGGCGAGACCGCGCTGTTGTTTCCCGTTGGGGATATGCGAGCGGCCGCTGCACAGATCGCGCGACTCGACGATGCGCTGCTGTCGCAACTCGCTGCCGCGGCCGAACGCGTTGTCGAGCCTGAGTATCTGCTCGACGATTCTCTGCGCCGGTGGGCGGAAGCGTTTGACGAAGCGGTTGCGCTGCCGCGCGCGGTCGGTGAGTCGCTGCCGTCGCTTGCGCCTTCCGGCGTTTACGAACGTCTCCACCTCCCGCCCGCTCTCGCGCATGCGTTGCGCAAGCTCACCGCGCGGCTGCCGCAACCGCGCGATCCCGGCGACGAATGGCCGCATCACGGTGCGATCGACGCGGTAACGATCGCGAAGATCGACGAGCTGGCCGCGCAACTCGACCGCGCGTGACGCCGCCGCGTTACCATCGCGTCGATGTCGATTCGTACGGTTGCCGGCGCGCTGCTCCACGACCTGCCGCGATTCGTTCGCGCGCTCGGCCGCGGGCGGTGGCGCGACATGCGCAATCGTGCGGAGCGCGTCACCGCGGACGGGCGCGGCGTTCGCTGCGATTGGGAGTTCACTTCCGATCTGCACATCGCGACAGTCTTTCCGCGCGCCGGTGCGATGTTGATGCGCGCGGCGTTTTCGGAGTGGCCGATCGTTTTGCGCGATGACGTGACGACGCAGAAACCGGATGTCACGTTCGTGATCGGACATCGCGGGTTGGCGCGGCTGCCACATCTCTTAATGACGCTGAAGAGCATCGCCGGTCAAAGGGATGTATCGATCGAATGCGTCGTCGTCGAGCAATCGATGCGGCCTGAAATCGAGCGGGAACTGCCGCCGTGGGTTCGCTACATCCATACACCGATCCTGCGCGACGACTACGACTACAACCGCGCGTGGACGCTGAACGCCGGCGTCGAGGCGGCGCGCGCGCCGATCGTCATCCTGCACGACAACGACATGCTCGTTCCCGCGCGCTACGCCGCCGAATGCGCGGCGCGCGTCGCCGATGGCTACGACTTCCTCGAGCTGAAGCGCTTCACGTTTTACCTCGATGAAGAGACGACGCGTCGCGTGTTCGAGAGCGGCGAGCTGCCGCCGCCGGTTCCTTCGACGATCGTGCAGAACCTGCAGGGAGCGAGCATCGCCGCGCGGCGCGACGCGTACTTCGACATCGGCGGCTTCGACGAGAGCTTCATCGGGTGGGGCGGCGAGGACAACGAATTCTGGGAGCGCGGCGAGCTCGGTGGCCGCGCGTATCGCTTCGGCTACATGCCGTTCCTGCATCTCTGGCACGCGCCGCAGAAAGGGAAGTTGCAGGGGAACGACGCGCCAGCGGTGAAGCGATATCACGAGCTGCGCAACGTCGCGCCGGCGGAACGGATCAGGAAGTTACGCGACGAACGATCGCGTGTACGCGCTCGCTGAAACGCTCGAACGCGAAGAATGAGAGTCCTTCCGGCACCTGCCGCTCTTTTTGCGCAAGCGCGTCGATGATGGCGACGCGGATCGCGGCGAGGTTCGACGGATCGACGAGCGTGCCGAGCTCGCCGCCGCGGAGCGCTTCGCGTCCGCCGTCGTGGCAGCTGGCGATCACCGGAACGCCGCACGCCATCGCCTCGAGAAACACGAAACCGAATCCTTCGCCGCGCGACGGCATCACGTAAACGTCGGCGAGGTTGTAGAGATCGGCCTTCTCGCGCTCTTCGATGAAGCCGGTGAAGATCGTCCGATCGGCGACGCCGAGGTCGCGGGCTTTTTGTGCGAGGCGATCTACGTCGCTGCCGCGTCCGGCCACGACGTACACGACGTCGCGATCGAGTTGCGGCAGCACTTCGAGCACTTCGTCGAATCCTTTGTAGCGCTCGGCGGCGACGATTCGTCCGAGCGTCAGCAGCACTCGTTTTCCTTCGAGCATGTAACGTTCGACGAGTGCCTGATTCTTCGGGCGGATGCCGTAGCGCTCGCGGCGAACGGCGTTCGGCAGCACGAACGTTTCGCCGGCGAAGTGCGACCAGCTCAGCAGGCGATCGCGCGTCAGCGCGCTGACTGAGACGACGCCGCGCACGTGGTGAATGAGCCGGTTCGACAGCGGATCGCGCAGCGGTTTCCACGCTTCGATTCCGTGCGTGATGAGCAGCGGCTGTTGCCGCGCGAGGCGCGCCAGCGGCAGCAGGTTCACGTGTCCGCAGATGACGAGATCGAACTTCGTCTCGCGCAGCACGCGCAGCAGCGCACGCAGGTACGACACGCGCCCGCGGGCGGCGGCGAAGACGAACTGCACGTGATCGGGAATCGGCTCGCGCTCGTGCACGATGATGCGCGGCACGACGACGATCTGCTCGACCTCCGGCAACTCCGCCAGCGCGCTGACGAGCTCGCGATTGAAGAGCGCGATGCCGCCGTGACCGCCGTACGCATCGGTACAAAGCAGCAGAATCTTCACGAGCCCACTCGCTCGAAGACGTGCCGCGCCCAGGAGCGCATGCGCGTCGTCGTTCCGTCCGGCGGCAGATTGAGCCACTCTTTCAGCGGCACGCTGAAGCCGGTCTTGCGGCGGTTGCGAAGGTAATCGGGAAGCGGCGGACGCGCGCTCCCGGCGAAGTGATCTTTCGATTTCGAGCCGCCGACGACGAGCAGCGGCGCGAGCTGGCGCAGCAGGAACGCATCGACGAGCGGCGTGCGCACTTCGAGCGAATGCGCCATGCTCGCCCAGTCGGTGTCGCGCAGCAGTTGATTGCGCATGTAGAGCGTCGATTCGAGCGCCGCGATCCGGCCGAAGTCAGTGCCGGGATCGACGTCGAGCACGCCGCGAATTCGTTCGATGATGTTCAGTCGCTCCAGCCCTTCGCGCGCCGCTTCGTCGCCGAGGACGAGCGAAAGTTCCTCGGGCATGAAGAGGCCGCGTTTGACGAGATACGCGCCGGCGAGACTCCGTCCGTAACGCGCGATGCTTTTCGCTTTCGGATTGCGCAGGAGTCGCGTGGCGAACGGGACGCGCGCCAGCCTGACGATGCGCGGCAGCTCGCGAAATGACGGATAGCTGCCGAACAGCTCATCGCCGCCGAGGCCGGAGATGGCGACCTTCAGCTTTTGTTCGGCGGTCGCCTTGCTGACGAACCAGGTGTTCGTCCCGTCGATGGTCGGCTGATCCATCTGATCGAAAAAGCGTGGCATGTCGGCGAGGAACTCTTCGCGAGTGACGATGCGCGTCGTGTGTTGCGCACCGATCTCCGCGGCGAAACGGGCCGCGAGCGGCGCTTCATCCTGTTCGCGCCCGCGGAATTCTTCAAACGAAAGCGTCACGGTCCGCGGCGGCTCACGTCTCGCCTCGGCGATCAGCGCAACGAGCGTTGTCGAATCGATTCCGGCCGAAAGAAACGCGCCGACCGGCACATCGGAGACGAGGTGATAGGCGAGCGATTCGTGCACGAACTCGCCGAGGAGCGTGGCCGGATCGACGAGCGTGCCGACCGCTTCCTGTGAGCGCGCGCGCTGATAAATCTCCGCGATCGAGTAGTGGCAGCTCGCGGCCGTGGGACCGCTCGCGTCGACGAAGAAACAGCTTCCTGCTTCGACCGCGCGAATTGCGGCGAAGGTCGTGAACGGTTCAGGCACGCTGCCGGTGACGAAGAAGCCGGCGACGCCGGCAGGATCGGACGCGCGCGAAATGCGGCCGCCGGCGAGCAGCGCTTTCACCTGCGACGCGATGCGCACCGTCCGTCCGTCGTCGGCGATGTAGAGCGGCTTGATGCCGTACGGATCGCGCGCCACGAACAGCCGCCCGTCGCGCTTGTCGAGAATCGTGAACGCGTACATGCCGCGCAGCAGATCGACCATCGCCGGGCCGTCGTGCTTGTACATCTCGAGCAGCACTTCGGTATCGGAGTGCGAGCGGAAGCGCGCGCCGTTTCGCTCGAGCCGCTTGCGCAGGTCGTGATGGTTGTAGATCTCGCCGTTGAAGACGATGACGAGCTGGCCCGAGACGTCGGTCATCGGCTGAATGCCATCCGGCGTGAGATCGATGATCGCGAGACGCCGGCTGCCGAGTCCGACGCGGCCATCATCCGAGAACCATGTGCCTCCGGCGTCAGGACCGCGCGGATACATCCGTTGCGTGATCGCCTCGACTTCGTCCCGATCGACCGGCGGCGCGTCGGGGTGATACGCGAAGACCGCGCTGATCCCGCACATGGTCAGCTCGCCGGTTTGATGTAACGCAACAACAGCATCGCCAGGAGCGCGGCGACCGCCATCGTGTAGCCGAAGACTTTCGTCTCCTCGAGCACCGTCAAAACCGCGGCGGTGCCGAAGAGGACCGTGACGAGCCAGATCGAAATGATGGCGCGCCACGGGCTGCCGTACTTTGCGATCAGGATGTGGTGGATGTGGCGGCGGTCGGCGTTGAACATGCGCGTGATTCGTTCGCGCACCGGAACCGCTGTGCCGCCGAAGCGCTGCTTCATGACGATGAGCGTGTCGATCACCGGAAGCGCCAATGCGATGATCGGGCCGCCGACGAGCAGCGCGGTCGGCGATTTGCTCGGACGCGCGATCGAGCAGGCGGCGAGGAGCAGTCCGATGAAGAGACTGCCGGTGTCGCCCATGAAGATTTTCGCGGGCGGTTTGTTCCAGGGATAGAAGCCGGCGAGACTGCCGGCCAGCGCGGTCATGATCACGAGCGTGAAGACGTCGTAGCGGACGATGGCAATGATCGCGAAGGCGACGGCGATCGTGATCGAGACGAGCGTGGCCAGCGAATCCATTCCGTCGATGAAGTTGACGGCATTCATCACGCCGACGATCCAGATGATCGAGAGCACCACGCCGAAGGCGCCGAACTCGATCGTGCCGCCGGCGAGTGAGACGAAGCGGAAGTGAAAGCCGAACGACACGAGGATGATCGCGGTGATCGTCTGCACGAGAAACTTCTTGGTGGCGTCGGAGCCGAGGAGATCGTCGTAGACGCCGAGTCCGACGATCAGAGAGCCGCCGGCGAGCACGGCGAAGAGATACGTGAGATTTTTCGAGACGAGCTCGGCGGCGCGCGGAGCACCGGCCAGCAACATGAGCGGAAAGCCGAATCCGAAGATGATGGCGAGACCGCCGAGGCGCGGGGTGGCGTTCGCGTGGTGCTTGCGGGAATCAGGAACGTCGATGGCGCC
>JAOBAU010000077.1 GCA_025463165.1 Acidobacteriota bacterium
ACGACCCCATTACGGCGAGTTACGCGAAGGGCAAGCTCCTGACGGCCGAGCGCTACAACTATCTCGGCAACTACGGCGGCACGCTCAGGGTCCGCGAGGCCTACACGTACGCCGGACGTGACGGCGCCATATCGAAGCGCACCACCACGGTTGAACGGACGGACCTCGGCAGCACGCAGACGCTGCAAACCTTCGAGCATTCGGTGACGCTGGACGAGCTCGGGAACCAGCAGTTGATTACCTATCCAACGGCGGCAAATCAGCTGCTCGGGCCGTCGCCGTCGTGGTCTTCGATCACGAATTCACACGTCGCGGGCCTGCTGCAGTCCGTCAATGGCTTCGCGACGCTCGATTACGCCGATGACGGCACGATCTACAAGATCAATCACGCGGGGGGCACCGTCGATACCATCGATCCCGATCCGAGCGGTATGTCACGCCCGGGCCGCATCCGGTTCGACAACTACAACGACTGTAATGATCCGCAGCCGGCGATCACGGCCGCCAGCAGTGTTTGCCTGCGCACCACCGGCAACAGTGCAACGACCGCCTCCGTTCCGGCCGCGACGTACTCCTGGTCGGCGACGAATGCGACTATCACCTCCGGCAACGCGACGAACGCCATCACGTGGACGGCGGGCGACAGCGGATCGATCACGCTCAGCGTCACGGTGACGACTGGTTGCGGAAGCAAATCTGCAACTCGAACGGTCACAATCAACGGGCCGACGGCGATTGTTTCCGGAACGACCACAATCAGTCGCGGCCAGAGCGCCACGATCCAGGCGGCATTGACCGGCCAGGCTCCGTGGACCGTAGTCTGGTCCGACGGCACGACACAGAACAACATTCAAACGCCCACGGTGTCGCGCAACGTCAGCCCCTCATCGCTGACGACATACACCGTTACTCAGGTTTCCGACGCCGCCTGCGGTTCCGGCATCGCTTCCGGTTCGGCCGTAGTCACGGTGACGCCCCCGACGCCGACCGGACTGACCGCAACCCTCAACGCGACGGGAACGGCAATCACTCTCAACTGGACGTCAACAGGTGCGAATGACACCTATATCGTACAGCGCAGCGTCGGCGCGCCGATTCCACTCGACTACGCACAGCCGAATGCGCCGACCTATCCCGACAACGATCCCGCGATCGCAACGGGAGGCGTAGTCACTTATGTCTACCGAGTGCTAGCGGTCTCCGGCGGCACGAAATCGGTCGAAAGTGCGCGTGTGATCGTTACCCGGATCCTCTTCACCGACCCGACGCTCACGCTGACCACGCCAATCCGCGGCCTGCACGTCGGCGAATTGCGTCAGGCGATCGATGCAGTACGTGTCGCGTCCGGCTACACGCGCAACTGGAACAATAATTATGGTGCACTGATCGGTCCGATTCTCGCTACGACGTTCTATCGTGCGACGCCGCAGCCGGCTTCACCCGATCTGCTCTCCGCACTCAACGAAGCACGGAGCGTGTTCGGCCTGCCCGCCGTGCAACTGGCGGCGCCACTGCCGGCGCCCGGAGCGAAAATCACCATCAGTCACATCAATGCACTCCGTGGAGGAGTGAAGTAATGCGCGGCTCACGGCTCGCTCTCGCACTAGTCGCCCTCGGCATCCCATACACCTTGTCCGCGCAGTCGGTGGCAGAGGCATCTCGTACGATGCCTCACACCGGCGCGCGTATCGGTTCGAATTCCGTGTTGACGTGGGACAGCGGAGCCTTTCAATACGATGGCTCGGGAAACATCAAAGCCATCGGTACGAATGCTTATGTATACGACACCGCGGGCCGGCTGGTCTCCGGCACCGCGACAGGGCCGGCCAATCGGGAGGTCTACGCATACGACGCCGCCGGCAATCGCCTCAGCGCCGCATTGACACCGGGCTCGACGCCCTGCAGTCCGAACGTCGGCTGCAGCGAATCGGTCTCGGTGGATCCCGCAACAAACCACCTGACCGGAACCGGCATTCAATACGACGAAGCCGGAAATCTCGTCGCCAAAGATGCCACGGCATACGTATACGACGCCGTAAAAATGTTGACGCGCCGGGACGACGCCTCGGCTGTCTACATTTACACGGCCGGCGACGAGCGCCTCGCGACGATTGTCGGCGGCGGGAACTGGAAGTGGACGGTTAGAAATCTCGACGGCAAGGTCCTCCGCGAATTCACCGGCAGCGACGCGTCGTCTGCGCAATGGTCGCGTGACTACGTCTATCGCGGCAGTCAGTTGCTGGCTACGCAAACGAGCGCCGGACTCTCCCGCTACCACCTCGACCAGCTCGGCACGCCGCGGCTCATTACCGACGCAAACAATACGAGAGTCGGTCAGCACGACTATTACCCGTTTGGAACCGAGCTCAGTTCGAGCCTGAACGAACCTTCCGCGATTTCGGCGAAATTCACGGGCCACGAACGTGATGTCAGTATCAATGGATCCAATCTGGACTATATGCACGCGCGGTATTACAACGGCGGCCAGGCGCGATTCCTTACCGTCGATCCGAAGACTCGGCAGATTGCGCTCGAACAGCCGCAGCTCTACAACCGCTACTCATATGCGATGAACAGCCCGTTGAATTTCGTCGATCTCGACGGCGAAGACGTCACACCGGTACGAGGGTTGATGACCGGCGGAAAGGCGAAGATCGCGTACGTCGACAGTCGAATGGTTCCCCGACTTCAGAACCTGGTGGCGACGGCCCATAAGCACGGAGTGTCGTTCACATTCAGCAGCATGCTTCGAACGCAGGATCAGCAGAATGCGACTGTAACCGGTAATACAAAGAATAATAAAGGGACGAGCCCGCATACGGCAGGGCTGGCGGTCGATATCAACGTCTCCTCGAGCCTCAAGGGCACGAACCTGGCCGGACTAACGACGATCGCGCGCGGCGTCGACTTGTCACCGCTGAACAATCAGGCGGCTGACCCACCACACTTCCAGGCGAATGACCTCATTACACGAGGCAAGGACGGGAAAGTCGACGACCAGTTCAAAGCTCTTGTCGTGGTGAATCAACAACAGGTGGAAGACTACGAGAAGCTGCGGAAGACAGACCCTGGCAAGTTCGAGAAGGACGTGGTGGACGTTACGCCGCCGCGTCCGTGAGGCAGAGCGATGCACTCTTTACTTCCTGTTAAGGCACTGCTGCTGATCGCTCTGGTTCCCGTGCTTGCCATGGGTCAGGCGCAGACATATTCCGACGTGAGAGAGGTCGAAGAGAGCGGCGACCTCGTTGGAACCGAACTGCGGCTGCACGTCGCCGGCGAGAAAGTAACCGGAACGCTTCGTCACTATGAAGGTATCGATCCCGAACCAATCGCGGTAACCGGGAATCTCGTGGACGGTGCATTGACGCTCAGCGGGTCGTATTCAGAGGGAACGGTGAAGATCACCGCGCGCATGAAGAACGACCGCGTCATCGGCAAGCTGTCGTATCAGTTAAATGGGAAGACGAATCAAGTCGATTTGAATCTTCCCAAAGTTCGGCGGCCGCGGATGCAAAAAGCGGCGATAGACGCCTCTGACAAATCACCATCAACTACGCTTCGGGGAGGAGTGAAGTAATGCCCGGCTCACGATTCGCTTTCGCAGTACTCGCCTTAGGCATCTCAGTCACGCTGTCGGCGCAACCGGTTCCTCAGGCATCGCGTACGACGCCTCATTCCGGTACCCATCTCAGCGCGAATTCGGTCCTCACGTGGGACAGTGGAACCTTTCAATACGATGGCTCGGGAAACATCAAAGCCGTCGGTACGAACGTCTACGTGTACGACACCGCCGGCCGCCTCGTCTCCGGCACCGCCGCGGGTCCCGCCAATCGGGAGGTCTACGCATATGACGCCGCCGGCAATCGCCTCAGCGCCGTGTTGACACCCGGCTCGACGCCGTGCACTCCGAACATCGCCTGCAGCGAAGCGATCTCGGTCGATCCCGCAACAAACCACCTGACCGGAACCGGCATCCAGTACGACGACGCCGGAGACCTGGTCGCGAAAGACGGTACCGCTTACGTATACGACGCGGCAAAAATGCTCACACGCCGGGACGACGCATCAGCCGTCTACGTTTACACGGCCGACGACGAGCGGCTCGCAACGATCGTCGGCGGCGGCAGTTGGAAATGGACGGTTAGAAATCTCGACGGCAAGGTCCTCCGAGAATTCACCGGCAGCGACGCCTCGTCGGTGCAATGGTCACGGGACTACGTTTATCGCGGCAGTCAGTTGCTGGCCACGCAAACGATCTCCGGAGTCTCCCGCTTTCACCTCGACCAGCTCGGCACGCCGAGGCTGATTACCGACGCGAACAATACGAGAGTCGGTCAGCACGACTATTACCCGTTCGGAACCGAGCTCAGTTCGAGCCTGAACGAACCTTCGGCGATCTCGATGAAGTTCACGGGGCACGAACGCGATGTCAGCGTGAACGGCTCCAATCTGGACTACATGCACGCGCGGTATTACAGCAGTGGGCAGGGACGGTTCATTACAGTCGACCCGACATGGGACAGCGCGGATATAAGTACACCGCAAACATGGAACCGCTATGCGTACGTCGAGAACAAGCCGATTAATGCCATTGACGCTGACGGGCGCTGCCCAAACTGCATAGCAGCGGCGATTGGAGCGGGTGTTGGCGCCGTGATTGGAGGCGGGGTCGAGTGGGGGTCGCAAGTCCTGGCCGGCGAAACCGTGAATTGGAACCGAGTGGGCGGAGCGATGCTTGGAGGAGCAATAACGGGCGCGATCTCCGGATTAACATTGGGAGCAAACCTTGCGGTGTCCGCCGGCGCGGGTGCGGTTGCCAATGTCGTCGCCGGAGGAGCAGAACGAGCCGTGGACGGCGACAAGGTTTACGATACGTCGGCAATGAGCAAGGACCTCGCGCTCGGAGCAGTTGGCGGAGCTGCCGGCTCATGGGCCGGTGGTAAAGCCGCAGCGAGCGTCGAGAATTCAGCCGCCCACAAAGTTGAGGTGCGGATTGCCGAGAGTCGCGTACGCGCAGCTGCCGGTCGCTCGGCGCAACGCCAGGTAAGCAAAAAGGCCGCACTCACGGCGGTAACCAGGAAGCCGCTCCTGGCGAGGATTGTTGCTAACGTCGTAGTCACCTCGGTTCAGGGTACGGCAACGAAAGTCGAGCAGGATGTCAAGAAGTCCACGGATGAACACTGATTCGGGATACCGACCATTATCAAATATCAGTCCGCTGAACGTCATCAGCAGCAGCATGCTGCTGATGACGTTTCTCCTGATCACATGCACCTCCCTCACTGGCCTGGTCTCACGATTCACACGCGTCGTCTGCGGGATCGCAACTGTCGTCATGCTCTACGTTCTCATGGTGACTCTCGGCCGAAGAATCGTGCTCTTCGACGAACACATGGTCGTGCGTGACTGGCTTTTCAGAAGCAGATCGATTCGGTATGAATGGATAGAACGAATTGACTTCTATCGCGGCGGATGGATGACGATACGGATATCGAATGGCGATGTGGAGCAATGGCCGGCGTCGACCCCCGCGATCGAAGCCTTCATCGGCGATCTAACGGAACGAGTAACCCGGATACGGCCGTTGCAAATCGCTGGTGATCTTGAGGTTGAGTGATCAGTCGGAGACGGAGGCAATTCGATATCCTTCCCCCAATGCCCCCCGCCCCTCCTCCTCTCGGATGTCGTCGTCGGCCTGCTCACGGAAAACACGCCGCGGATGCTCGTGCAGGCGATCCGGCTGCTTCGTTCCATTCGGTGGTTTGGCGGGGAGCTGGCCGGGGCGCGGGTCGTGGTGTGCGGGGTCGGGGCGCTGGAGTCGGGGGCGCAGCGGAGCCGTGAGGCGCTGGGGGCGGAGATCCGGACCGTCTCGCGGTTTCATCCGGCCAATCCGACGGGTAATCGGCATCAGCTGATTGCGGAATTGCTCGAGGCGCCGGAGCGGGTCATGTTCCTCCTCGACTGCGACACGATCGTCGCCGCCGCCGGGATTCGCCGAGACCGATCCGGTCATCATTCACTATCACCAGCACGCGACGGACGATGGTTTCCTGCTGCCGGCGCCGTACCCCGCCGCGCAGGCGCGCATCGAACTGTTTCACGAGCGCATGCGCGCCGAAGGATTCGTGCAGCGCGAACGTCCGCAACTCGAGCACGTCTCTCGCCCGCTCATCGTCCTCGGCGTGTATCGCTCCGGCACCTCCGTCGTCGCGCAGCTCATCCACGCCTTCGGCGCGTACGCGGGCGAACCGAACGGGCTCAACCCGCCCGACATGTTCAACCTACCGGCTACTGGGAGCACCCATCGGCGCCGTGCAGCTCGATACCGAGATCCTTGCGGCGCTCGGCGCGAACTGGATCGACATCGTCGAAGCCGACGTCACGCGACTCTCCGGCGAACAGCACGCGCGTTTCGTCGAGCGTGCGAGGCGCATCGTGCAAACGCTCGAGGGACGCGGACCGCTGCTGCTCAAAGATCCGCGCATGTCGCTCGTCTTTCCGATCTGGCGCGATGCGCTCGAGCATCCGATTTGCGTCATCGTCTGGCGCGATCCGATGGCAGTGGCGCGATCGCTCGCCACGCGCGACAAGCGTCCGCTGCTCGTCTCGATCGCCGTGTGGGAGCACCACAATCGCACGCTCCTTCGCGACACAGCGGGCATCCCGCGACTGCTCGTCTCGTACGATGAGTTGCTCGCCGATCCCGTCGGCGTAACCCGCGCGCTGCACGAGCAACTGACGGCGATCGGCATCGAAGGACTGAGCATTCCGGATGCCGAGTCCATCGGGCAAATCGTCAATCCCGATTTCAATCGCAGCCGCGGAGAACACTCCGACGAGTCGCTGCTCGATGCAGATCAACGCGCATTGCTCGATGGGCTTCGCAGCGGCGCCGCGCTGCGCGACGACGTCGCGCCAACGCCTGCACGCACGCTCGAACTGATCGGCGAGAACAGCCGCCTCGCGCGACAGATCGAAGCGCAGCGATCGCTCATCACCGACCTTCACTCGCTCCTCGGCGCCGTCTTCGACTCGACCAGCTGGCGCGTCGGCTATCGCGCGACGGGACTCCTGCGGCTGTTGCGCCGCGGCAATTCCATCTCCGCCGTCGAGCGCTGGCGAAAACTGAAGGATCGATCCCGATAAGGCAAGTCGCCGAAATCGTCCCTCTCCCGCGCCGCTCGCTCGGCCGATAATTCCGCATGATGTTCCGGCGCCTCTCGGTCGCGTTCCTCGGCGCGATGACGTTCACGGCTGCTGCGATCGCCGATCGCGCCGGACTCGTTTCACTGCAGCGCGTCGCCATTCCGCAGGACGTTCCGGCGAATCTCTGCAGCGCAATCGCGCAGGATCGTGAAGGGCTGCTCTGGTTCGGCACGCAGGGCGGCCTGGTGCGCTACGACGGCTACGAGTTCCGCGTCTTCAAATCGAATCCATCCGATCCGTCGACGATCGCCGGCAACTACGTTCGCTCGATGCTCGTCGCGTCCGACGGACGGCTATGGGTCGGCACGTTCAGCGGCGGACTCTCGGTCTACGACGCGCGAACGGAAACGTTCACTCGCTTTCACCACGACGCGGCCAATCCGCGGTCGCTCGCGTACGATCGCGTCGAAGGGCTCGCCGAAACGAGCGATGGCCGCATCTGGATTGCAACGACGGCCGGACTCGATCGGCTCGATCCGCGCACGCGGCAGCTCGAGCATTTCCGTCACGATCCTGCCGATCCGCGCAGTCTCGCCCACGATCGCGTGCGCGGACTCCTCGTCGATCGCACCGGACGGCTCTGGGTCGGCACGCGCGATGGACTGCAGCGCTGGCTCGGCGAAGGTCGCGGCTTCGCGCGTGCCGGCATGGACGGCCAGTACGTCATTCATCTTTTCGAAGACGCGCGCGGCAGAATCTGGATCGGCACCGAGGAGCATGGCGCGGCGGTGCTCGATCCGATGACGAATGAGCTGCGGCGGTTCGCGGCGCGTCCCGCCGATCCGAACGGGCTGAGTCACTACTGGATTTACGGCTTCGCGGAAGGGGCGCCCGGCGAGCTGTGGATCGCGACGTTCGGCGGCGGAATCGACATCATCGATGAAGCGACGCTCACGATCGTCGATCGGCTGCACGCCGATCCTTATCTCGACGACGCGCTGCACGACGATCGCATCGGCGCGATCTTCCGCGATCGCGCCGGCGTCGTCTGGATCGGAACGTGGGGCGATGGAATCGCGCGACACGATCCGCGCACGCGCGCGTTTCGCGCGCTTCGTTTCAGTCCGAATCGCGTCGATGGTCTGACGCATCGCGCGGCGGTGCGCGCGCTCGAGCTGCGCGACGGCACGATCTGGGTCGGCACGAACGGAAACGGCATCGACGTCTTCGATCGGACCTTTCATCGCATCGGCGGATTCCGCGCGAACGCAAATGATCCCGGCGCGCTTGCCGATGGCAGCGTGACTTGTCTCGCGCAATCGGATGACGGCAGCGTCTGGGTGGCGACGCTCAACTCGATGTTGCATCGAATGCGGCCGGGCACGAGACGCTTTGAGCGGATCGATGCGGCGCGATTGCCGGGCGGACCGATTCGGACGATGGCGTTCACGTCCGACGGCGTGTTGTGGGCCGGCGCGGCCGAGGGGATGGCGCGGGTCGATCTGCGCACGATGGAGACGCGGGTTTTTCGGACGTGGCCGGGCGGCGGGAAATCGTCGCCGGCGATCGAGTCGATCGTCGCTGCGCGCGACGGCACGTTGTGGGTCGGCAGCGACAACGGACTTTACGCATTCGATCCTCGCGCCAAATCGGCGATTCGGATTGCACGCGATGCATCGCGCGCCGATGCGTTGCCCGACAACTGGGTGCCCGATTTGATGCTGGCGCGTGATGGACGGCTGTGGGTTGGCACCGCGGGCGGCGCGGCGATTCTGACGCGATGGGACGGGCGCACCGCGCACTTCGACCACGTGTCTGCGCGACTCGGACGGACGCCATCGACGGCCGAAGCGCTCGTTGAAGATGCGGGCGGCGCCGTCTGGATCGGCCCGCGTTTGCGCGTTGATGCAACGGCACGTGGCGCGCGCGAGCTCGGACCGGCGGACGGCGTTGCGTTCCGCAATTTCTTCATCGGCAGCCGCTCGCGCATGCGCGACGGGCGACTCCTCTTCGGCTCGCCGGAAGGACTGCTCGTCGTCGATCCAACGCAACTGCCGCGCGAGAGCGACGTCGTGCCGATCGTCGCGACGGCGCTGCGCGTGGAAGGAAAACCGCGCGCCGGATCGGAGCTGCTGCGCGCGCTGCGACTCTCATCGACGGAACGCAACTTCACGCTCGACGTCGCGGCGCTCGACTTCGTTGCGGCGGCGCGGCAGCAGTATCGCTATCGACTCGATGGTGTCGACGCGAACTGGACGCTCGCGGGCGCGTCGCAGCGATCGATCACATACAGCCGCCTGCCGCCGGGCGATTTCGTCCTGCGCGTTGGTGCGACGATGCGCGACGGACGCTGGAGCGCGCGCGAGCTGCGCATTCCGATTCACGTCGCGCCGGCCTTTCATCAGACGCTCTGGTTTCAGACGCTCGCTTCGCTCGCGCTTCTTGCGCTTGCGTACGCCGCGTATCGCCTGCGCGTTCGTCAGCTGCATGCGCGCGAACAGCAGCTCGAAGCGCTCGTCGTCGAACGGACCAGCGAGCTGGCGGAGAAGAATCGGCAGCTTGGCGACGCCTACGTTCGCATCGAGGAAGCGAGCCTCACCGATCCGCTGACGCGGCTGCGCAATCGACGCTACCTTGAGCAAACCATTCACGCCGACCTCGCGCTGGCGGCGCGCGGCGAGGGTGATCTCATCGCGCTGCTTATCGACCTCGATCACTTCAAGAACGTGAACGACACGTACGGCCATGCCGCCGGCGATGCGGTGCTTGCCGAGCTCGCGCGACTCCTGCAACACATCGTGCGCGCATCCGACGTCATCGTGCGATGGGGCGGCGAAGAGTTCCTCATCGTCATTCGCTTCGTCGATCGCATTCTCGCCGGCGAGCTGGCTGAAAAAGTGCGCGCCGCGGTGGCCGCGCACGAATTCACGATTCCGGGCGGAATGGTTCTCCGTCGCACCTGTTCGATCGGAGTTGCGGCATGGCCGTTCGCGCGCGCGACGCCGGACGCGGTGACGTGGGAACGGGTCATCGACGTCGCCGATGGCGCGCTGTACGCGGCGAAGCGCAGCGGCCGCAACGCGTGGGTCGAAGTGTTCGCGACGTCGGCCGATGCGGCGACGGCCGTCGAGTCATTTCGCACCGATCCGGCGCACGCGGTCGAGCATGAAGAGGTCGCGATCGCGACGTCGCTGCGCGCGCGTGAGCTCGTGTGGGAATCGGCGGCGATCGCGCGCTGAGTGTTACTCGAGCGGTTGCACGATCACCGACGCCGGCCACGGATACGCGATCGTGGCGCTGTTCGCGTCGCGCAGACCGGCCACGATCTCCGGCTCCGGCAGATGACGCCACGCCAGTAATCGCAGCGGCTGCTGCGGAAGATTCTGCGCCGTCCACATGCCGGCGCCGTCGCTCACTTCCGACGACCAGGTGAGAAACGTGACGGCCGGTCCGACGATGCGCGCGCCATCGATCCAGACGGCGATGCGCATGTCGGGCGAGCCGATGCGAATGCGAACCGGCGCCGCAGCGGGCTGCAGCGCAATCTCACGCTGTTCGTTCGCGGCGTGAAACGGACGAACCGCGCTCGCCGTGGCGCGCGAGCGAATGAGGAGCGTGGCGCCATCGATGCCGCGCGGCACTTCGACGATGCCATCGCTATCGCTCGCACCGCGCCACAGCGGCGGACGCGTTCCGCTCGTCGCCGCCACCGCCCACACTTCCGCACCCGCGACCGGTCTTCCGTCGGCGGTGCGCAACCGCATCGGCACCGTCTCGCCGACCGCGCGCAGCTTCACTTCCACCTCGCCTGCACTCTCCTCGTTTGCGATCGTGCCGCCATCGACCGCATCCGAATCGTAGTAGCCGGCGGCGCGCGCGCGGACGGTGAGCGTTCCGCGACGCAGCGGCGCAAGCATCGCGACGCCGTCATCGTTCGCGGCGGCGCGCTGCATGAGCGTCGCTTCCTCGCCGGATGAATGCAGAAAGATGTTCGCCGCGGAGACCGACGCACCGCGAACCGGCTCGCCGCTCCGCGCGTCGACGACGCGAACGCGATAGCGGGTCGCGGGAACGTGGAAGTCGAGCGTGCGGCTGTCGGTGATCTGCACGAACGCTTCCTCGAACGGCGGGCCGTCGCGACCCGCGATCTGCACCTCGGCGAGATACGCGTCGTTCGGCGTCCAAAGCGTCGCCGTGTAATGGCCGGCGTCGTCGGCCTTCGTCCGTTCCCACCCCGCACCTGTATCGAACGCGACGCCTGCTTTCGGCGATGGATCGCGGCCGTAATAGACGACACCGTTGACGATGATGGGATGGAGATCGAAGACGACGCGTTCGTCGATCCCGCGTGTCAGATCGACGCTCTTTCGAAACGTCCACGGACCAATGGTCAACATGATGTCGAGCGGCTCCGCCGGAAGCGCGGCGATGCGCGTCTCGCTGCCGGCGACGATCGGCATTGATTGCAGCGCTTCGTTGCGCGACGGTTGTCGCACCTCGACGCGCGGCTCGTACTTCTCGAGCGCGCCATGCGGAGCGAGGAGCGAGACGGTGACGCTCGGCAGGCGGTGCAGTTCCTCGCGCAGCGTGGTGACGAGGCCACTCGTCAGCTTCAGTTCGCGCGACGGAAAGCGGAGCGTCTTCGATTCGACGACGAGCTGCGCGACAGGCTTCTGCACGCCGTACCAGGCGGCGTAGACGCGATCGGAGCCGTCGAAGAGCGTTTGCGGCGGAACGCCGTCAAGTGTGAGACGGACCGTGTCGACGTCGCGCGTCTTCCGGACATCGGGACGCATGAGGCTGACGAAGACGTCGGCGCCGATTGCGGGCGCTTGCGGCGCGACAGAGACGCTTTTTCCGGCGGCCACGTCGACGAGCTTCCCGATCGCGAGCGCTTCGTTGGTCGCTCGATCGAAGATGCCGACGAAGACGCGACCGGCCGGCACGAGCAGACCGCTGCGGAGTGTGGGCGCAGTCGGTAGCGCACGGCGATCGAAGGGATGGACGAAACCTGCACCGATGCAACAGGAATCAAAGTTGATCAGCCGCAGCTCGGCATTGGCCGGAATGGTGATTCCCGGTGCAAGCGCCACGCGGCCGCCCGGCACGACCGCCATGATCACTCCCTGACCGCGGCCCGCGAATGGTGACGCGACGTGGTTGAAGGAACCGGTGGTCGGCGTGAGCGACTCCCCTTTTTCAAGCCAGACGCGATAACGACCTGCCGGCGGCTGAAACCAGATGCCGCACGGCTGGGTGAACTCGGCGGCGAGATTCGTCCATGGTTCGAGCACGACCTGGCAGTCGTGAACTGAAAGGAGCGCACCGATCGGAACATCACTCGAACGCGCGGGCTCAGCCGGCCAGAACATGACGGCTACTTTCCCGTCGATGACACCGCTCTTCGGATCGGGAAGATGGATGGATTCAGCAGCGGCGATCAGCGCGATTGACGAGACGCAGATAAGGACGCGCCGCACGTTACGCCTGTGGATCGCGCGGACAGCAAAGAACGCTGTGCATGCTTGCGCACCCGCGATCGCCGACCTGCCTGCAGGCCATCGTCTCGTCGCCACTCATCACATAAATGCAGAAGTCGTATCCCTGGAGATTGCAGACACCACCACACATCACGCCGGGACACTCAGCGAGCGCGACCGGCGGGTTCATGACGCAGAGCAGAACAACGGCAAGAACAACAACCGCGCGGAGGTATCTCATGAGAGTCATATTCTCCTTTGTTCCGTCTTTGCATCGTGTATACGCCGTGTCTCGCTTTCCGTCAACGCGCGCGCACCCATCCGAAATCGCCCGCGTCACGTATCGTTGAGTCATGACGCGTCTCGCGGCAGTGGCCGCTGCTTTCCTCCTCACCTCTTCAGCATTCGCGCACGATCTCTGGATCGAGCCTTCCACGTTTCATCCGCGTGCGGGAGAGCTCGTCACCGCTTCGCTTCGCGTCGGACAGAAGCTGCACGGCGAGCCGTTGCCGCGCATTCCGCCGCTCGTCGATCGCTTTCTGCTTTGGCGCAATGGCGCTGAGAAGCCATTCGTTGGACGGGCGGGCGCCGATCCGGCGGGGACGACGATGGTGAGCGACAGCGGTTTGCAGTGGATCGGCTATCAGAGCGATCCGTATCCCGTCACGCTCGAGGCGCAAAAGTTCGACGACTATCTGCGCGACGAAGGGCTCGAACGGATCGTCGAGGCGCGCGCGAAGAGCGGTCAGTCGATGACGCCGGGACGCGAACGTTTCTATCGTTGTGCGAAGGCGCTGCTCGCCGCGGACGACAAGACATCCGGCACGTTCGACGCGCCGCTTGGCTTTACCCTCGAACTGCTGCCGCTGAAGGATCCTTACACGCTGAAGGCCGGCGGCTCGCTGCCGCTTTCACTGCTGTATCGCGGTCAACCGATCGCGAACATCCTCGTCGTGGCGATGAACCGCGACGATCCCGAGCATCCCGTGCGCGCGCGTACCGATGCGAAAGGTCGCGTGTCGCTGCGTCTTCCGCGCGCCGGCTTCTGGCTGATCAAAGCGGTGCACATGCAGGCGGCACCGGCCGGCGCGGGCGTCGACTGGGAGAGCTGGTGGGCGTCGATCACGTTCGAGTTGCCGAAGTGATGCTGCGCTCGCGCTTCGCCGCATTCGTCATCGCAATCGCGCTCGCCTCACCGCTCGCCGCACACGAGCTCGGGATGGTGCAGGTCGATGCGGCGTTTCAAAAAGACGGCACGTATGTCGTCGAGCTGCTCGTCGATCGCCAACACCTTCCGCCGCAAACTCCGCTCGAGCAATATCTCCGCGATGTCGCGAACGGTGCTCACCTTTCCTTCGACGGCAAACGCGTCGCTCACGAAAATGTCGAGACGCTGCCGGTGGCCGGCAAACCGACGGCGACGTTGCTTCGTCTCCACGGACGCACGCCCTCGTCCGTCTCGCGCTTCACTTTTTCCGACGACGCGATCATCGGCTTCTTCGTCCTCTCACTGCACAACGAAGGCGATGCCGAGAAAGTGATCGAGTGGGTCGAAGGTGGGAAAACAAGCGCCCCATTCGCGCTCGATCGCGCCGTCGTCCCACCAACGCGTCTCGAAGTCATCACTCTCTATCTCCGCCTCGGCTTCACCCACATCCTCCCCCGCGGACTCGATCACGTTCTCTTCGTCCTCGGCATCTTTCTACTCGCCGTCAAACTGCGTCCGGTGCTCTGGCAGGTCTCGGCCTTCACCATCGCGCACACCATCACGCTCGCGCTGTCGATCTACGGCATCGTCTCGCTGCCGCCGCGCATCGTCGAGCCGCTCATCGCGCTGTCGATCGTTTACGTCGCGGTCGAAAACGTCTTCACGTCGAAGCTGCACGCGTGGCGGCCGCTCGTCGTCTTCTGTTTCGGACTGCTGCACGGAATGGGATTCGCCGGCGTGCTGCATGACATCGGCCTGCCGCGTTCCGAGTTCGTGCCGGCGCTGCTTGCGTTCAACGTCGGCGTCGAAGGCGGCCAGTTGACGGTGATCCTCGTCGCGTTCGTGTTGATCGGACTGCCGTTCCGCAACAAGCCGTGGTATCGGCAGCGCGTCGTCATTCCGTGCTCGCTCGCGATCGCCGCGACCGGACTCTGGTGGTCGATCGAGCGGATCTTCTTCGCGACGTGAACACGCGGCCGCCGGCATTCGCGCCGGCGGCCGCGGAGCATCACGGACGATATTCGGTTGCGGCGATGAAGTTGCCGTCGTTCGTCGTGTTATCGACGACGACCGCGTAGCAAACGGCGGAGTCCGACGGATCGAACTGCACGTAACCATTGCTGACGACCGACGTGATGCCGGCCTGTCCCCACGCGTTCGCGGGAAGGTTCAGGTTCACGGTGCCGACGACCACTTTGCCTGACGCGTCGTACACCGTTGCCTTGATCGCATTGGCGGCATCGGACTGATTGAAGCAGCCGACGTTCGCGCGCGAGCCGGTGCCGACGCTGACGCCGGGGCTGAACGAGCGCGAGCTCGTACCGGCGAACTCCAGAGTCGGAAGGCTCGTGCCGTAACGGCTCGCGCCGGCCGTCCAGATCTCCGCATTCACGATGAAGCGATTGTCGTGCGAGCCGCCGGCCGATTCGGGACTGCGGAACTGCACGGCGCCGCCGCCGACGAGACCGAACACGGCGTCGAGAAAATTCTGATACGTCTTCAGCTCGCCCGCGGCGAGATTGATCGTCGCGGTGCGCTTCGTGCCGGCGTTGTCGAACAGCGTCACTTCAACCGCGAACGCGTTCGCCGTCGGATTGAGAATCGTCACGTACGTCTGGAAGTTCGCGCCGGCGAGACCGGGCGTGTTGCCCATCACCGGAACGGTCTGAAAATCGGAAGCGAATCCCTGGCTTTTGATGCGTCCGTGTTGCGCGAACGCGGCGGCCGGGATGATCGCGGCGAGTGTGAGAGCGATGATTGCAATGCGTCGTTTCATGGTCGTATCTCCTCTTCCTGTCACGGCTGCGGCGAAGCCGGATTCGGCGGCGTCGGCTGCGTCACCGTGTTCGTGCCGCCGTGTCCCTGCAGCAGTCCCTGGTGCGCGGGCGCGAGGAACGGAAAGCGCGGCAGGAAGTCTTTGTCGTTGGTCTCGACGCCTTTCGCAAGGCCGGCGCCGGGATCGCCGGCGACGATGAGACTGATGAGCACCGTGTTGACGTTGACCTGATGTTTGTTGGGTGCGCTGCCGCCACCGAGGCGACGACCGTTGGGAAATTGTGAGTCGATGGAGGCGTCGATCGTGATCACGTCGCCGGTCGAGCCGTCAGCGACCGGGATCGGACGTCCGAGGTTGATTGCGTTGATGATGTCGAGTCGCGGACCTTTGAGCGTCGTGACCGCGGCCGCAGGAACGCCGAGCGCCTTGTAAATGCCGAGCGCTTCCGCGTCGCGCACCAGCACCGGAAAAAGAATGTCGGCGCCAAAGCGCGACACGTCTTTCATCGGATCGGTGTGCAGATAAAGCGTCTGCCGCTGCGTGCCGACGAGACCCGCGTTGAAGAGCGGCAGCGCATTGCGGCCGACGAACTCGTAATTTCCGGAGCCGCGCAGGCCGGTGATGATGTTCGTCGGATCGACGGTCTGCGTTGATTGCCGGCTGATGCTCGCCCATACGCGCAGCAGCGCGTCGGTCGACGAAGCGTTCAGCGTTCCGTTGTGCGGGATGCCGTTCGGGAAGAGATCGGCGGTCGGAATCTCGAGCGCGATCGAGAAGACGTTGAAGCCGGCGAAGACGTCTTCAATCGGCGTGTTGCGCGCGCCCTGAAGGCCGCCGAGATCGCCGCGGCCGAGGTTCACGAGATCGAAGATGCCCTTCTCGTCGAGCTGATACGGATCGTCGAACTCGCCGGCGATGATGCGCGCGCCGCCGGTCAGCGTTTGAATGAACGTGTCGACGAATGCCTGATCGTAGAGTCCCTGTTCGCGGCTCGCCGATTCACCGGAGTCGTAGCCTTTGAAAGGACCGAGGCCGTAGATGAGGCGATCGGTCTGCGGACCGTGATTGTTCGGAAGGACCTTGAGGTTCTCGCCGATGACTGCCGGAGTCGGATTGCCTGGCGCGAAGAGACGCGTGACCGTCATCGTCTCGGTGCCGCCGGTGAGCTGCCAGAGCAGTTCGTTGCCGCCGCCGAGCGCATCGCTTGCGGTCGGCGCGGCTTCCGTCGCGAGCTTGTTCTTGAACTCGACGCGATAGACGGCTTCGTCTTTGAGGCTCGTTCCTTTGCCGATGTGGAACTCGTAGCGATAACCGTTGCACGCGCGGAAGCCCTGGTTGCCCTGCCCCGGCTCGTGCAGCGGATTGAAATCCATGACGAGATAGAGCTTGTCGTGCGTGCTGTTCGACACCCACGCGAAGGTGTCGGTGTTGTCGGCGCACGGCTCGTTGAGGACCGACAACGCCTCGCGATGACTCGACGCGCGGGCCTGCGGAATCGCGACGGCGAGGATGATGAAAAGTGCGCCCGTCAGCCGGCGCATGGGAGAGAAGTTCATACGATCTCCTTTAAGTTGCAGCGTGTCGCTGTGATGGATGTACGGGTTGCGTGGCGGAGTGGACGTACGCCACGAAAAACTTCGCGCCGTGTCTCTCTCATCATGCGGGGGAATCGCTCGATGCGCTCGATAATCATCATTGCAACGGCAACTCTGTTTTTCGCGGCGGCCGGTCACGGCCAGCAGGTGGAGCCGGTGTTTCATGCGGAACCGTCGGGCGTTTTTCATCCGGTGCCGGCGCGGCGCGTGAGCGCACAGGCGCTGACGACGATCGAGCTCGATGCGCCGGCGCAACGCGTCTCAGGCGAGAACGTCGCCGGAATGGTGCGCGCGTTGCCGCGGAGCGTTCATGTCGCGTCATCGGCGGGCGAGCAACTCTTTCGTTCGCACGGCGCGTCTCGCGTCCGGCTGCATTTGCAGGATGTGTCGTTGCGCGATGACGCCGTGCTCGCCGTCTTCGGCGCGGACGGCGAAGCATTCGCGTTCGGCCGCGAATTGCTCGGGCCGGATGGCGATGTCTGGACGCCGAGCGTTGCCGGCGACACGATCGTGCTGCAGTGGCCGGAGCGCGTGACGTTCAGCGCCGACGCGCTCGGTCACATCGGCATTGCTCCGAATGCAGCGGCATGTCTTCGTTCGGCCGCGTGCGAATCCTTCGCGGACAGAGCGACACTCTCCGCCGCGACCGGACAAATGACCTACGTGAAAGGAAGCTCGCTCTACATCTGCACCGGCGGCCTGATCAATGATGGCAGCGACAACCCGAACCGAAACTTCCTGACCGCGAATCACTGCATCTCGACCGCCGCGGAAGCCGCGAGCGTAGACATCGCATGGGACCTCGTGAGCAGCTCCTGTGCGGCAGGCGATTTTCAATCGCGAACGAAGCGTACGCATGGTGCCGCGCTGCTCGTCACCTCCGCGACCTCGGATGTGACGCTGCTCCGGCTCAATGCGATTCCGGCGGACCGCTGGTTCATGGGATGGAGCACCTATCCGCTTCTGACCGGCACCGTCCTGCGGCGAATCTCACACCCCGGCACTGATGACGGCGGCGTGTACACGCAGACGTATTCGTCGACGACTGTCGACACGACGACATCCGTCTGCTCCGGCTCGCCGCGCCCATCCTTCATCTATTCGCAGCCGCTGTCAGGCGCCACCGCCGGCGGCAGCTCCGGTGCACCGGTAATCATCGACGGCGGTTACATCGTCGGTCAGCTCCTCGGCGCATGCGGACCCGACCCGAGTGATTCCTGCGCGTCGACAACAAAGTCCGTCGATGGCGCGCTCGCATCTTCGTTCGGACTGCTCAGTCCATACATCAATCTGCTTCCTGCCACGCCAACCTGCTCCGCCTGCGCGCCGAACTCCACCACCGCCTGCCTCCTCGGCAACCGCTTCAAAGTCGTCATGACCTGGCACGACGGAGGGGCGAATCTCTCCGGCAACGGCAACATCATTCACTACGCCGAGAACACGGCGGAAGTGAACGCGCAGTACGGACCGATGAGCGAGAACGCGTTCTTCTCGATGTATTCGTTCGCGCCGAAAAGCGTCGAGGCGATGGTGCGGATGTTCCGCGGCGTCACCATCAACGACAAGTTCTGGGTCTTCGTCACCGGCTTCACCGGCGCCGACTACTCGGTGACCGTCACCGATACGAACACCTGTCGCACGTGGGTGAAATCGATCCCGGCCGGATCGACGACCGTCACGAAAGACTTCGCGGCGTTTGCGTTTCCCTGATCTCGCGTTCGCTTCCGCGCTCGCGAAATGCGCGGTCCCCGCATTCGGTTTTGCCGCACACTGCCGTGATGCGAACGCTGCTGCTCGCCGTCGAGTCGTTTCTCATGCTTGCATGGGTGCGGCTGGTGCTGCGCGTTTCTCCGCGCATGGCGTTGCGCGGCGTGCTCGACGTTCCCGTGCACGGACGCGAAGCGGATGCGCGGCTCGTACACGTCTTCGGACGCGTCGCATCGCGAACGCCGCTGGCGCACAACTGCATGCATCGCTCGCTCGCGCTGCAGCGGATGCTGGCGCGGCGCGGCGTCGCGGCGAAGTTGTGCATCGGCATCGGACGCAAGCCGAATCTTTTCCCCGGACATGCGTGGCTCGAGGTCGACGGCGTCGTCGTCAACGATGATGCGGACGTCGTCTCGCGTTATGTTCCGCTGATGATCAGCCAGTCGGCGCTCGAGGTCACCTACCGTTGAGCGATCGAAGAGCATTGCTCGCGTCGCTGATGAAGGGCGTGGTTCCGGAAGGGCCGTTCGACGATGCGGAGCTCGCACACGAAGCGGCCGTGCATGGCGCGACGCCGCTGATCGCCTGGCATCTGCGGCATCGCAGCGAACGCGATCCGTTCGTGAACGCGGTGCTCGACGACGCGCGCGCGATGACGGTGCTCGATACGGTGCGCGAGCGCGAGCTCGACACGCTGCTGGCGCGATTCGCGACTGCCGACGTTCCGCTGCTGGTCATCAAAGGAGCGGCGCTGGCGCGGACGCACTATCCGCATTCGTCGCTTCGTCCGCGCTGCGACACCGACGTGCTGATCGACGCCGACTCGTCCGGACGCGCCACGCGCGTGTTGCGCGAGGCCGGTTACTCCGAGGAGTCGGGCTCGGGCGGCGTATTGATCAGCCGCCAGCGGATGTGGGTGCGCGTCGATGCGATCGGCGTGCGGCACTGCGTCGATCTGCACTGGGCGCTGTCGAACCGGCAGCGCTACGCGTACGCGCTGACGTTCGAGTATCTCTGGTCGCGCGGCGTGCCGCTGCGCGACCGCTCGTGCATCCGGATGCCGTCGGCCGCCGACGCGCTGCTGCTCGCGGCCATTCATCTCACCGCGCATCACGGCGGCGACTATCGGCTGGTCTGGCTTTACGACATTCACCTGTTGCACGGCTCGCTCTCCCCTGCCGATCTCGAAGCGACCGCGCGGCTTGCGAAGGAGCGGAACGTGGACATGGCGTTCGACGCGGCGCTGGCGCTGGCGCTCTACGCGTTCGGCGACGGCCGATACGATCCGGTCACGCTGCCGGAGCCGCCGGGAGAAATTCGTACGCTTGTTGACGATCTGCGTTACACGCCGGGGATTCGTCCGAAGCTGCGGCTGATGCGCGAGCATCTCTTCCCGCCGGCGTCGTATGTGATGCAGAAGTATTCGGTGAAGAATCGCAGCGCGCTGCCGGCGTTGTATCTGCGACGGGTCGTCGCGGCGGGCGCGCGAATGCTGCGCGGCACGAAGCGTTAATCGAGCGGCTCGACCTTCGACGGCCGGATCTCGCGGTGGTGTTCTCCTTCGATCTCTGACTCGATTACTTCTCCGGTGATGCGCACGCGCTTGTCCGCGTAAGGCGCGATCGTCTCGTCGTGACCACTCGTGTAGATATCCCACTTACCGTCAGCGGCTTCGAGATACCAGCGGCTCATCCGCTGAAAGTGCGGCTTCGACACCGCTTTGTTCTCGTGCACCGTTCCTTCGAAAACGCGCTCCGTCGACGTTGCGCTGCTGCACGAGAGGAACGTCAGCGCGAAGGCGAGCAGCAGGTGACTCATGCATCACTCGATTGCACGTCGCACGCCTGTCCACGCGAGAAATGCGGCGCCGAGCGGGGCGAGCCAGATGCCGAGGCCGGGATCGCCTTCGGGATGTGCGAGGCCGCCGAGGAAGAAGCCGAGCGGAAGGAGAACGCTGCCGGCGATGAGGGAGCGCGAGGTCTTCGTCGACTTCGGTGCCGATGGATAGATGAGGTTCAGCAGCGCGAGAAAGGCGGCGTGGAAATGCGCGAGCGACCAGAGACGATGGCGGAGCTCGTCGTCGCCGAGGAGCGATGAACGCCAGCCGAGGAGCGATTCGAGGAGCGCGCCGGCAAGGACGGCGATCGTGAGAAGCGTCCAGCCGAAGCGGACGTGCGTGCCGCGTGCGTTGTCATTCACCGATGGCGATCATCCGGTCGTTCTGCTTCGCGCGCAAGGGCTCGATGAGGTCGCGGCGCGGCTGGAACGCGGCGTCGAGTGGAACGGCATCGCCGGGATGCGCGATGCGATGCTTGTCGAGCGCGCGCCACCACGCGTCCCACGCGGCGATGACTTCGCGCCGCGCCTCAGGCGGCGCCTGCGGATCAAAGCGCGGTAGTGAGAGCGCGCCGGCGACGACGGACGGATCGGCACGAGCGATGAGCGCGCGCAGCGCGCGATACGCGAAGTGGCGCACCGACGCGTAGTTGTCGTCCATCGTAATCAGCAGCAGCGGCACGGCCCAGAGACGATCGTTCGCGTTGTCGTCGTATGACGAGTCGCCGCCGAGCGCCATCACCGCGACCGAACGCTGCACGACGTCACCCGACAACAGCTGGCGCACGTTCTCCGCGACGTTGAACTCGGTGCCGTTCGGCAACACCGGCAGCGGCGTACCGAAGCGCGACGACATCGACCGCGCGGCCCAGCCGGCGGTGCGATTCGTGTGGCAGAGCGTACAAGCCTCCGGCATTTCATGACGCCACGCGCGCGACGGATCGGGACGCTGGATGCGATGCGTCGGATGGACGTCGAGCAGACCGTAGACGATCTTCGGCATGTGGCAGGCGTAGCAATCGCTGCCGCTGCCGTTCGGCGCGTGACGCGTGTGCGCGCCGATGTTGCGTCCGATCGCTTCGTGGCAGCGAACGCACGCGGCGCTGCCGCGCATCGCCGGCGCGATCATGCCGCGAGGATCGCCGCCGTGCGCGGTGTGACACGAGATGCAGGTCAGCGATCCTTTCTGATAGTCGGCCGACATCCGCAGTCCCTGATATTCGTACGCGGTCAGTCGCGGAGTGCCGTCCTTCCAGAAGCGGAGCGACGCGTCGATGCCGGGAATCTTCGTATTGATGTCGATCGGCGTCGTGTATCGACCGAGATCGTCGCCGGCCGTGTACGGATCGCCACTCTTCATGAACTCGGCGATCCGCGTGCGCGGATTCGGGAGGCGCTGGCCGTGACAATGTCCGCACAGCTGGACCTGTCGTTCCTTCGGCAACTCGAGCGGCGAGAGAATCGTCGGATCGCGGCGTCCGCCGTAGTGCAGCAGATAGCGGCGCAACGGCGAGCCGTTCGCTTCGACGTGGCGCGCACCGGGACCGTGACACGCTTCGCAGGCGACGCCGAGCTCGGCCACTTTGCTGTCGAAGCGGCGCGTGTCGCGATCGAAGGACGGATTCGCTTTTACGTTGTGGCAGAAGATGCAGTTCGCATCCCACAGCGCGCTGTGCTGATGGAACGGCGTACCGTCGGGATCGAGGAAGCCGGCATTGAGATGGAACCACCGTTTCTCGTCGACGTTCCAGGCGAGCGGCAGACGGACGTAGTGATCGCCGGTCTTCGTCAGATATTGCTGTACGCGGCGCGAGCCGACGGTGCGCGCGATCGCGAAGTGCTGCGGCGCTCCATCGGTACCGATCGTCTCGATCGCGTACGTGCCGTCCGCGTCGCGGAGGAAACGCGAGCGAACGCCTTCGTAATCGAGCGTGGCGTTATCGAAGTCGCCGAGTACCGCGCCTTCCGTCGCCTCCTGCGTCATGGTGCGATGGAACGTCGCGTGCCACGTGCGGTAATGAACGGGATGACAGCCGATGCAGGAGCGCGAGCCGGCGTACGCGACGTCGTGCAGTGAAACGGGAACGCTCAGCTCGCGCCGGATGCGCACGACGCTCGTGGCGAGCCACGCGAGGGCGAGCAGCGGGATCGCGGCGAGCGCCGCGATCCGCGCGTGGCTTCGTGTCACTGCGTGATGGTGAACTGCGCCGGCAGACTGCACGGCGCGATCTCATCCTCGACGACCGCTTCCGCTTTCCACGTTCCGTACAGCGAGTTCGAAACGATCGGCGTGCCGGCCACCGGCAGTGTCACTTTCGCGTACATCCCGCGGCCGCCGCCGTGATTGATCGACGTCAGGACCTGCAGGGGAACGAGATCGGGATAGCCGGCGATGCGATGCTTCTCCCCCGCTCTGGCCGGATTGCTGCTGATCGGGATCGAGATCGTCTCGTAGAGATTTCCCTGCGGCGTGTAGACGCGGAACTCGACGACGTGCGCGTTGGTGAACTGCGCGGCGACCGTCGACGAGAAGACGATCGCGAATTCGATGTCGGTTATCTGCGTCGCCGAGAATTGCGTGACGCCGCTCTCGAATTCTTTTTCGTCATCGGACGAATTGCCATTCCCTTTGCCGAGCGACTGTTTCGAGCCGACGCTTACCGAGAGACAGCTCTTGTCGGCCTTCAGCTTCGACGCCGCATCGGCGGGAACGGCGGCCGCGACGAGCGCCGCGGCGGCGATTGCAATGGTGAGAGCTCGCATTGTCATCTCCTTTTTCATGGCAGCGGCACCTTCACGGCGTACAGCTTGCCGGAGTCGGTGCCGACGTACGCGAGTCCGTTCGCGAAGTCATACGACGGACTGCCGACGCTGTACGCGCCGGTGCCGAGCTGCACCGATTTCACGGTCGGCGCGCCGGCGCTGAGGTTCGTCATTTCGTAGAAACGTCCGTCCGATGAGCCGACGTAAAGCTCGTTGCCGGTGTAGAGCGGAATCGACGGCGACGCGATCGACTGCGACCAGAAGGTGCTCGCGCTCGCGCCGTTGTCGATGAGCGCCGTGACCTTCGTGCTCGTCGAGACGTAAATGCGATACGGAGTCGCGGACGCCATCCAGTCGGGATCGACGAAGCCTTTGATCGGTCCGTCGCCGACGTTGATGCTCCAGATCGTCGCGCCGGTGAGCGGATTGAGACAGTAGACCCAGCCGCTGTTCGTGCCGATATAGAGACGATTGTTGAAAAGCGTCGGCGCGCTGTCGGAATCGCCGATCGACACCGGCCACGAAGAACCCGGCTCGCTGCAAAGCGTCGCCGCGGCGCCGGTGATGTCGAGACACCACACCGTTCCAGTGCTGCCGCCGCTCTTCGTCCGGCTGGTGAAGTACATCTTGTTCTTGGCCGGATTGACGGAGCCGTAATCGAAGAACGGATCGCCGGCGATGATGCCGATGCCGGACGCGCCGCCGCCGTTGTTGAAGAGCCACGCCGTGGCGCCGGTGTTCGGGTTGAGACCGAACATCGCGTTCGGATTCGTCGAGTTGCGCGTACCGGCGCCGAGAAGATTCAGTCCGCCGCCGTAGTACGTGAAGATGCCGCCGACCGAGGCCTGAATCATGTCGCCGAGCGGCGCGGCGGTGCGCCAGATTTGCGTGCCGGCGTTCGCATCGACGGCGTAGACGTTGCCGTCCTGCGCGCCGAGGAAGACTTCTTTCGTCGAAGCGCCGATCGGAATGCTTGGAACGGGCGGACGCGACTGCACCGGCGCGTTGGTGAGCCACGGCGTGTACGACGCGGCCCACAATCCGCCGCCGGCTGCGCCGCCGACGAGACCATGCAGCACGCGATCGTTGGAGACGGCGTAGACGGAACCGATGCCGGGCGGCACGAGCGTCGTCGCGCCGCTGTTGTAGATCCAGCGCGTCGCGGCCGATACAGACGTCGTGTCTTCAGGACGCGATGACGTGGTGCGGCCGCGCGACGAGAGTCCCGGTCCGCCCGTCGCCGTGGCACCGGCGCAGGTCGAGAAGGCCGACTCGCAACCGGCGGTCACATCGACGGCGGTGACTTTGTACGAGTACGCGCTGCCGCCGGTGAGACCGGAGTCGTCGTACGTCAGCGCGGCGACGCCACTGCCGACGAGCGAGAACGCACC
>JAOBAU010000090.1 GCA_025463165.1 Acidobacteriota bacterium
TCCGGCTCCGCCACGCTGTCTTCGATGTGCGCGACGTCGCCGACTTTCACGGAGTAGCCGTTGCGCGACATCAGCGGGATCTTCGCGAAGTCTTCCGGCGTCGTGACGCGGCCGTACGTGCGCAGCGAAAGATCGCGCAGCCCCTGTTCGACTTTGCCGCCGGGAATCTGCACGTTCTGCGACTGCAGCGCGGCGACGATCTCGGGCGATGTGATGCCGAGCGACGTCATCTTCGCCGTGTCGACCACGACGTTGATTTGTCGCGGACGCCCGCCGACGATCAGCACCTGGCCGACGCCGCTGATCGATTCGAGGCGGCGGCGCAGCGTCTTGTCGGCGTACTCGGTGATCTCGCGAATCGGTGCGGGACCGGAGAGCGAGATGGCGATTACCGGAATCGCGTCGGGATCGACTTTCTGGATGATCGGAGGATCGGCGTCTTTCGGCAGCTGGCCGAGCACGCCGTTGACCTTGTCGCGGACTTCCTGCGCCGCGACGTCGAGATTCTTTTCGAGCTCGAACGACACGATGACGAGCGACTGACCGTCGGACGAAGTCGACTGCAGCTGGTCGATGCCGCTGATCGTGTTGATCGCTTCTTCGAGCTTGTCGGTGATGTCGGTCTCGATCTCTTCCGGCGCCGCGCCGACGAGACGCGTCGAAACGGTGATGGTCGGGATGTCGACCTTCGGGAAACGATCGACGCCGAGCTGCATGTATCCGAACCAGCCGACGACGACGAGCGAGAGGATGATGACGGTCGCGAAGACCGGACGGCGAACGCAGATTTCAGCTAATTTGTGCATAGGTTTACTTCCCCGGTTCCATCTCCACGCGTGCGAAGAGTCCCGGCTTGAGTTTGCCGTCGCGATTTGCGAATTCGGTCTCCACGAGGAGCGAGCGCGTCGCCGGATCGATGACGCCGCCGACGACTGTGACTTTGCCTTCGAAGTTCTGTCCCGGATACGGATCGACGGTCGCCTTCACGCTCTGTCCTTTGTGGACCTGCGCGAGGTAACGCTCCGGCACGCGGAAGCGCAGCTTGAGCGGCGACGTCTGCACGACGACGAGCGCAACGCTCGCTTCGCCGAGGCGCGCGCCGACGTCGGTGCGCTTCTCCGCGATCACGCCATCGATCGGCGAACGAAGCACGGCATCATTCAGCTGCTGGCGCAACAGCGACGCCTGCGCATTCGATGACGCGCGCGCGGCCTGCGCCTGCTGGTAGCCGGTCTCCGAACGATCGTAGGTCGCGCGCGGAATCGAGTCCTTCGCGATCAGCTCTTTCTTTCGATCGAGATCGCGCCGCGCATCATCTTCAACTGCTTTCGCGCGTGCGGCATCGGCCTCGGCGCGCTGCAGATTGATGCGGACGTAATCGGTCTCGAGCTCGAGCAGCGGCTGCCCTTTCGAAACGCGCGAGCCTTCGTCGACATACATCTTCGCGACGCGGCCCGGCATCTTCACGGCGAGCTCCGAGCGAACGGGCGAAACGAATTCGCCGGTCGCGACGATCGTGCCGTTCGCATCCGCGGCAGCGACCGGCGAGCCGGCGGTGCCGGTTGCGGCGGTCGTGGTCACGGCCGTCGTCGCCGCGGCGGAAACGCCCGCGACGTCGGTCGGCAGCGCCGGCGCGTTCTGCGTAGTCGTCGCAGCGGCGACGGGTGCTGCTTCTTTCTTCGCGCATCCGAAGAGCGCGAGCGTAACGAGGACAGTGATTGTGATCTGACGATTCATCGCGTTCCCTGCTCCGTTTTGGTGTCGGCCGCGGGTGTCGCGCCGACCGCATCTTTCAGTGCACCGGCCGCATACCAAACGCGCAGCTCGGCGAGATCCCGGTTGAGCGTCTCCTCGGCCACGGCGCGGCGCGCTTCGGCGAGCGACGTTTCCGATGAAGAAACGTCGAGCGACGTCGCTTCCTGGGCCCGGTACAGTTCGAATTCCTGCTGGTACTCCGCTTCGGCGGCGGCGAGTTGCTCCTTCGCCAGACCGAGGCTTGTTTCCGCGGCGTGAAGATCGACGGTGGCGCGGCGGACGTCTTCACGCGCTTCGGTGCGCGCATTCTCGAGATCGAGATGCGCCTGCAACTCGCGCTCGCGCGCCTGGGCAACACGCGCCTGCACTTCGCCCGACTGGAAAATCGGAACGTTGAAGTTGAGGCGTCCGTACGAATACTTGTCGACCGGGAAGTTCTGCTTCTGATTCACCCAGCCGCCTTCAAATGAAACGGTCGGCAGCCAGAAGCCGCGCTGCTTCTGCACTTCGAGCTTCGCGACGCGTTCGCTGTTCTCGGCCTGCCGAACGTCGGGACGTTCGGACGCGCGCGTCAGCAGCGACGGCTCTTCCGGCGGATGCGATGCGATCGCCGGCGGCCGCGTGACATTGATGTTTCCTTCGATCTCGAGATCGGCGCGCAAACGGCTGACGGCGTTCTCGCGAATCTGTTCAGCGAGTGCGAGCTGCCGCTGCGCTGCTTTGATCGCGGTGTCGGCGCGAAGCGTATCGACCTTCGTCGATTCGCCGGCCTGATAGAACGCCTGCGCCTGCGTGCGGCGCTTTTCGGCCAGCTCGATGTTACGGCGCTCGATGCCGATCCGCTCGTCGGCCTGCACGACCGCGAGGTAGTTCGATGCGACGCGCAGCAGCACGGCATCCTCCGTCATCTCGACGCCTTCACGCGCGTTCTCGATACCGAGCTTCGCCTGATCGTACGCGCGACGCTCGCGGTTTCCCGCGTAGATCGGCTGCGTCAGCACGACGCGATAGTTCCAGTCGTTCTGCGCGAGAATCGTCCGCGCATCGGCGCCGTCGCCGAACGTCACTTCGGTGCTGTTACGCGTCGCCGCGCCGTTCGCGGAGATGCGCGGCAGGATCGCCGACAGCAGGTACTTCTTGTTCGCCTCCGCGACGCCGATCTCGGCACGCGAGCGGTCGATCGTGTTGTTGACCGTGAGCGCGCGATCGAGCGCTTCACGTAACGTAAGCGGCGTGGCGGGCGTCTGCCCGAATGCCGCCAGCGGCAACAGCGCCGCAAGAATCATGACTGTTCGTTTCAATGTGTGCTCCGTTTCGGCTTCCGCGCTGCGATGCCGTCGAACAACGCGCTGACGATCAGCTCGACGTCTTCGGCAAGCGGCGGAGCCGACTCCTCCATGATTCGTTCGATGACGATTGCGTTGCTTCCTTCGATCAGCAGCAGCGCCAGGCGCCGCGGATCCATCTCGCGCACTTCTCCGCGTGTCATCGCTTCGCGAAGAACGTCGGCCAGTTGATCGATGCGCGCTTTGTACTGCGGCTGACACGTCCGCTTCTGCCGCCGCTGCTGCGAAGGACTTCCTTCGGGGATGCGCAGCGACATGTAGAGGCGGAAGAACTCACGGTTTTCTTCGAAGAAACGGAACTTCGCGGCGATGACGTTGCGCAGCCGCTCTTCGAACGGCGCTTCCGCGAGCAGCGCTTCGTCGACGCGATCGTGAAGCTGCGTCATCGCGTTCTCGAACGTCTTCTCGACGAGCTCGTCGCGATCGCGGAAGTAGAGATACAACGTCCCTTTCGCGACTCCCGCCTCCTCAGCGATCTCCTGCATCGTCGCGGCCGCCATTCCCTTGCGCGCAATCACGCGCATGGTCGCTTCCTGAATCGACTGGATGCGGAACTCCTGGACGACTTCTTCTTTTGATTTGGTTGCCATTGGCTCGTCACCTCAGTGAGAGACGGCGAAAGAGGATTCGACTCGAAGCCCCCGCCGGTCGGTCTACTGAACGTGCGGTCAGTCAATCAGAATTTCCGGTCAGCGTCAAGAACGCTCCGGTCATTCGAGGTGACTGATCGGTGACGAATCAGGAAAGGCGCGCGATGACGCTGGCGATCACGATCGGGTCCATCGTCATCTTCACGTGATCGACAACGTGCCGTTCCACCGGATCGTGTTCATGCACGAGTCCGATTCGCAACGGCACGACGGAGTCGCCGAAAGAGAAGAGCGGATTCGCATCGAGGTCGGTCGTCGGGAGGAGACCGCCGATGTAGTGCATCCGAGCAGGATCGAACGGCGCGCGGTCGATGGCGGCGTGACGCAAACGAACGTCCGACGGCACGCTTGTGTGCAGCTCGCGAGCAGCGTGTCCGGTGTGATCGTGCGGCAGCAGATCCCACGCTCCGAGCCACGTGTGCGCGGCGGCGAGCAGGTCGGCGCTGAGCGTGATGTGAAACTCCGCCAGCAACGTACTCAGCGCGGCGAACGATGCGGCGAGACTCAGCCGCTCCGTCTCGAGGCCGAGCAGCGCCGGCGCGATCCACGAGCCATGGTTCGGCGTCCCGAGCATCACGAGTTGCCCGCGAAAGAGGTCCGGATGCGCGCCGATCCACATTCGCGCGATCAGTCCGCCCATCGAATGCGCGACGATGTGAAATCGCTCGAGCCGCTGATCGATGACGAACTGCTGCAGTCGCGCGGCGTTCTCGGCGACGCTGCGACGCCAGTCATAGGCGAAGAGGCGCACGTCGAACACCGCCTGCAGTCCGAGCCGCATCGGTTCGTAGCAGAAGTTCACTCCGTCGGCGACGATCGTGTGGCCGCTGGGATCGGGCAGACGCAGATCATTCGCGGAGATGTTGTTCGGCAATTGCCAGATCGGACGCCGCACGGCGCCGTCGATAAAGAGATTGCTGCCGAGGATGCCGGGGATGTAAACGATAGAGGTCATATCCTTGAGAAGGACGGACCTCGAGAATTCCTCGTCTATGTATGGTTACAATCCGAACTGTCTCAGGTGATGATCGAGATGCCGCCAGCCGAGCGCGCCCCACGCTTTCGGCGAGAGCTTGCCGAACACGGGATGCGGCGGGCGCGCGTGCGGCGCGCTTTCGCGAAACGTGACCAGCGTCGCGCGCAACGCTTCCAGGTTCGCGTCCCAGTCGACCGGTTTGCCGCGCGTGACGATCTCGCGCGGCGCCGGCGCGCTGCGCGGAAACGGGATCCAGTAAACGAAGAGATGTTTGAGCGGCCAGTAGCGAAACGGCCCTTTGCGCGGACGCGTTTCGATCTCGCCGGAAGCCATGCGCATGCCGAGGAGAACGTGCGCCAGCATTTCGCCGGCATTCATGCGGCCCCACAGCGGCTGCGCTTCGGCGGAGAGCCGTTCGATTCGTCCGATCAGCGCCTCGCGCGCACCGTCATCCCACAGCGTTTTCGGCATTGCGTCGATCTACGGACGTCGAACGAAATCGGATGTCATCGAAACCAGCGGTAGTGACCGGCGATCGTATACGCGAACAAAACGTCCTCAAGCTGCGCACCGCTGCCGATGTTGTGTACGACGAGAAATCGTCCCGGCGCGGCGCGGCGATCGGAGATCACGCCGATGTGTGGCAGCCCGCCGCCTGGCAGGCGCCACTCCACAACGTCGCCCGGCTGCCAGTCGCCGCTGACCGATTTCCCCATCCGGCCGAAGAACGCGCCGAGGTTCAGCACGCGGCGATGATCGATGTTCGTGTCGGGCCGCTTCAGTCCCCACTTGCGCGGATAGTCGGCGAAATGGCGCGTCATGTCTTCGTGTACGAGTTGCTGCAGGTCGATGCCGGCGTGGCGGAACGCGCGGATGACGACGTCGCTGCAGACCCCCGACTCGATCGGCACATCGCCATTTGGATAGGCGAGCTGCCGATAGCTGCCGTTGTAGTAACGCGTCTTCCCCACCTGCGCGAGCGCACCGGAGACGACGTCGTTGACGTTGCCGGCGAGCGCGACCGTCGCGATGGAGACGACGAGCGCGAATGCTGCGACGGCGCGCTTCACTTGATCTCCGCGCGAACTCCGATCGTCGTCGTGGCGGCCGGAATCCCTTTCGCCGTCACTTCGAGCGTCTCGTTGAGCTGACCGGCTTTCGCTTTCGCGCCGTCGACCGTCACCGTGATCGTCTCCTTCCCTTTCGCCGGAACCTTCCCGGCGTAGTCGTAGTAGAGACATTTGCACTGCGAGCGCGCCACGGCAATCGTCAGCGCTTCCGCGGTCGCGTTCGTCACTTCGAACTGCCGCACCGCGCGCGTTCCCTTGCGGATCGTTCCGTAGTCGGCAACGGACGGCGCGATCTTCATCGTTGCGGCGGTGGCGGGTGCGGGAGTGATCGGCACCGGGATCGCGGCCGTGTCGCTGCCGCTTTCCGTGATCGGCTGCGTCACGCTCGTATCGGTGATCGGCCGCGGCGTGCGGCGATCGTCGGCCGCGCGCATGATCAACCACGCGATCAGCACGAGGACGATCAATCCGCCGGCAACGATCGCGGCGACGCGCGTGCGCGGATTCGACAGCAAACCGTCAGGCTCCGGCGCGTAGTCGGCGACCGGCTCCGCGACCAGATGGCGATCGGACGCATACGTGTTCTGGCGCAGCGTCGATTCGCTCGGCCGTCCTTCCAGCTCGTCGAGCTTCGACAGCGACATATCGATGCTGCCGATGAGCCGATGGTATTCGGTGGCAAGGTGTTCGGTCGGCGCGTCAGAGATCAGCCGCATCAATGTTTCGCGGTGTTGCCGGTACTGCTGACGCAGCACCTCGATCTCCCGCGCGCGCTCACCTCGCCGCGCATTCACCGTTCCGAAATCGTCGGACATTCAGGCACCTCGACGCGCATCTTTGCAAAAATGAGGCTGACACGCTATCCGTAAGGCTTGCCGTCTCCCTGCTGAGCGATCGCCGCGCGGTCTCAGCAGCATCGGCCGATCGCGGGCATGCGATCGGAACACAAAGAAGCGTTGCGAGGATGAGGTAGCGAGCGAAAACTCGCATGGTTTCCTCCGGTGCCGCGGTTCTGTTGTAATCAACAGGTAGACGCCGCTGTCACGCAAAGGTTGGCTCGCATTGAAAATCTACATCGGACAGATCAACACGACCGTCGGCGCGCTCAGCTCGAACGCGGAGCTGATCCGCCGCGCATACGACGAAGGAGTCGCGGCCGGCGCCGACATCGTCATGGTCCCGGAGCTCGCCGTCACCGGCTATCCGCCGCGCGATCTCCTCGACCGCACCGTGTTCGTCGACGCCGCGCTCGATGTGCGCGACGCGCTCGTGGCGATGACCGGCGACACGGTGTTGATCTTCGGCTGCATCACGAAAAACGAGCGCGGCTGGTGCGGGAAACCGGTACACAACTCGGCGATCGTCGCGCAAAACGGAAAGGTGCTGCTCGAGCAGCACAAGATGCTCCTGCCGACCTACGACGTCTTTGACGAGCTGCGCTACTTCGAGCCGGCGACGTCGGTGAAAATCGTGGAGCTGTTCGGCAAACGCGTCGGCGTCTCGATCTGCGAAGACTTCTGGTACGACGACGAGCGGATGGGTTTCAAGCTGTACTGCGATAATCCGGTCGATCAGCTGGCGCGGCAGGATTGCGAGCTCTTCCTCAACATCTCGGCATCGCCGTTCAACTCCGGCAAACGCCGCACGCGTTACGCGCTTTTCTCGGAGATCGCCAGCCGCTATCACGCGCCGGTCGTCTACGTGAACCAGGTCGGCGGCAATGACGAGCTGCTGTTCGACGGTTCGTCAATCGTCATCGACGCCGAAGGTCGCACGATCTTCTGCGCGAACGCGTTCGAAGAACACTCGACACTCGTCGAGCTCGCGGGCGCGCCGTGCGATTCGATACAAGCGCTCGATGAAGCGGAAGAGATCGGCCGCGCGCTGATCCTCGGCATGCGCGACTACATCCGCAAGTGCGGTTTCCGCGACGTCGTCATCGGCCTCTCCGGCGGCATCGACTCCGCCGTCACCGCCGCGATCGCGGTCGAAGCGCTCGGCGCCGAGCACGTTACCGGCATCGCCATGCCGTCGAAGTTCTCGTCGCAGGGCTCGATCGACGACGCGCGCGACCTCGCGAAAAACCTCGGCATCGCGTTCCACATCGTGGAGATCGATCCGGTCTATCAACCGTACGAGCAAACGTTCAACGCTCTATTCGGTGAAGAGAAATTTGACATCACGAACGAGAACGTCCAGGCGCGCATCCGCGGCAACATCCTGATGGCGTGGTCGAATCGCACCGGCGCGATGGTCGTTTCGACCGGCAACAAGTCCGAGCTCGCCGTCGGCTACTGCACGCTCTACGGCGATATGTGCGGCGGCCTCGCGCTCCTCGGCGACGTCTACAAGACGATGGTCTACCGCGTCGCCGAATGGCTGAACCGCGATCGCGCCGTGATTCCACGCTCGTCGATCACGAAAGCGCCCTCCGCGGAGCTGCGTCCGAATCAAACAGATCAGGATTCGCTGCCGCCATACGACGTGCTCGACGGCATCCTCAAGCTCTACATCGAGGACTGGAAGGAAGTCGACGAGATCGCGGCCACAGGCTTCGACCGTGCGCTGGTCGAGAAGATCCTGAAGATGACCGACACGAACGAATTCAAGCGCCGCCAGGGAGCGCCGACGATCCGCGTGTCGTCGAAAGCGTTCGGCAGCGGCCGGCAGATGCCGATCGCGCAACGCTGGCGCCGCGAACCGGCGCGGTGGGTTCATTGAAGCGATTCCTGATCGTCGCGCTGCTCGTTCTTTTTGCGTGCGCGCAAACAACCGCGACGCGCACCGGCTGGCTGGCCATGTCGAAGCAGGAAAAGACGCTGTACGTTCGATCGCTGCTCGGTCATGAAAAGGCGAAAGAGGCGAAGGGCGGAAATCAGCGCGTGTACGACCAGCCGGCGGAGGTCTACGTGCAGCAGATTGATGCCGCATATTCGCGCGGAGAACAACGAACGGTTGATGAAGTGTTTGAAACGCTCGGCGCGCAGAGGAGTGCGGGCGGTCCGACCGTATAATCGCCGCGTCTTATGTCCGGCAAAGATCGTCGACGTGCGGAGCGGGTTTCGACAGCCTCGATTCCGGTGCAGCTCTCCGACATCAACGGTGAGCTGATCGATCTCAGCCTTTCGGGCGCCGCGGTCGTACATCGCTCGCCGATCAAAGCAGGGACCGCGTGCACGCTGATCTTCCCAAGTTACGGCGGGATTTACATTCCGTGTCAGGTGCTGCGCTCGGTCGTGCAGGTGCGGCGCAGCGAAGGCGATCCTGAATACGTGTTTCGTTCCGCGATTCAGTTCAATGCGGTGCCGGCGGAGCAGGAGCAGTCGCTGAAAGAGTTCCTGTCGATCCAGATCGAGCGGCTGCGGGAACAGCAGCAGCGCCGCTGAACATCGCCGTGACGAAGTCGTGCGCGATCTGCGCTCCGGCAACTTCCGCATGTCCCGCGTTCTCCGCGATGATCGCGAACGCGATCGTCGGTGACTGCGCCGGTGCGAAGGCCATCACCAGCGCGTCGTAACCTTTCTCGCGCGTCCCCGCGGTTCCGGTTTTCATCGCGATCGGAATGCCGTCGACGAATGCGCGACGGCCGGTGCCGCGCGGATCGGTGACGACCGCTTCCATCGCATGCGTCATCGTCGCGGCAGCGCGTTCGCTGGCGATGCGCGTGCTTGCCGGTGCCGGCGCGCGAAACGCGACGTCGCCGAGGATCGTGCGGCGGGTGCGGAGGAGACGTGGCGACGTGAGCACGCCGCGATTCGCCATCATCGACGCAAGCATCGCAAGGTGCAGCGGCGTGACGGTTTCGTGCTCGAGACCGATGGCGAGATGCGCGGTGTCGTTGCGCGTTGCGATCGGCGGCACGAGCCGCCCGAGCGGAAGCGGCGCGATGCCGGTGTCGGTCTGACCATCGAAGCCGGCCTTCGTCATGAACGTGCGAATGCGCTCATCGCCGAGGCGAAGACCGAGATCGGCGAAGACGATGTTGCAGGAGACGGCGAGCGCTTCGTCGATCGTTTCGAGCGTGCCGTGACCGTTCGGCATCCAGTCGCCGAAGCGCGTGCCGTCGATGTCGAGCGAACCGGTGCATTGATACGGAAACGGCACGGCGATGCCGGAATCGATCGCGCTCAAACCGGTCAACACCTTGACCACCGAGCCGGGCTCGTATTGATGATCGAGCGTGGCGCCGTTCGTCGAGGCGATGGCGAGTATCTCGTTCGTGCGCGGATCGATGGCGACGAGCGTTCCGCGATACGCGCCGAGTGCGGCGATGGCGGCGCGTTGCGTGCGCGCGTCGAGCGTCGTATCGAGTGTCTTTGCGGTGCCGAGCCGATCGACATGCGGAGCGACGAGCGCGTCGATGAGCGGCTGGAAATCACGATCGGTGGCGACGACGCTCGCGTGCGTCAGGTCGTAAACGGCGAGCGAGCGGCCGTCGCGATCGAAGACGTACGGAATGCGTCCGGAGGCGCGAGCGGCGATCGCATCGCGCATCGTCGCGTACAACTTCGGATCAACCTTCGCGGGATTGACGGCGGCGAACAGCTTCACGGCGGCCGAGATGCGACCGGTCGACGCAAGCGCCGCGGCGCGATCGAGGATCACGTCGGCCGAAGCAGTTCGCTCGCGCACTGCTTCGTCGTACGTCAGCCATGCCGCGTACGCGCCACGGGCGAAAAACTGGCGCGCGACTTCATGCTTCGGAACGGCGGGAAACAGAACCGTCCGCCGCCGCAGCGCATCGAGATGCGGCTTCGCTCCCGCTTCGTCGCCTTTCAACAGGAGCTCGATGGCGGCGCGCTGATGGTCGCGTTGCGCGTGGATGAAAAACGCGGCGCCCGCCGCAAGCACGGCGACGACGATCAGCAATACGACCAGCGCGCGCTTCATCACTTTGGAATGATCGTTACGCAATCGCCGCGCTTCAGCTGCAACTTCACTGCCGCGCTGTCGTTCCGCGTCGAGACTTCGATGTGGCCGCTCGAGCCGGTGATGAGAAACGCGTTGTCGCCACCATCCGCGTACGTCGTAGCCATTCGATCGATGATCGCGTCGGCCACGCGAAGCGCGAAACGATCGAATGCGATGCGGCTTCGTTCGATGTCGGTGATGACGTTGCCGAAGCGATCGATCGCCACGATCGTGCCGTCGACACGAGCACATTCGTAGCTGGGCGGCTCGTAATCAAGACGGACGAGGTCATCGATGCGCGGCCCGAGGACCGCGAGCGAGACGCCGTTTGCAATCGCTGCCGCGACCGGCGCGAATCGATCGCGTCCGTGAAACGTCGTGCTGTTCGACGGGAGAAAGTGCGACTCATCCTCGACGGAAATCGCGCCGCCGCGATCGTCGACGAACGTCAGCAAACCATTGTCGGGCGCGAGAAACGTTCGGCCGTCGCGCTCGAACGCGACGATTCGCCGCGACGTGCCGACACCGGGATCGACCACTGCCACGAACACGGTTCCGGCCGGCCACCATCGCCACACCGTCGAGAGAAACCAGCCGGCGCCGAAGACGTCGAACGGCTCGATCTCGTGCGTCAGATCGGCGATCCGCGCGTCGGTGCGCGACGCGAGCACGCCTTTCATCGCCGCGACGTACGGATCGCGAACGCCGAAATCGGTCAGGAGGGCGATGGTGCGCACGCGCGAACTATACTCACGGGCCGATGTTCGCGACCGTCCCTCCGCCGCCGCAACGGCTGCTCGTTTTCGCCCGGCTGCCGGAGCGCGGCCGCGTGAAGACGCGTCTCGCCGCCGCGATCGGCGACGAGCGCGCTCTCGCCGTCTACGAAGCGATGCTGGCTGACGTGCTTGCCGCCGTCGGTGAATCATCGGCGGAGACGGAGATCGAAGTGCTCTGGGCGCCGACCGAAAACGCCGATGGCGATTCGCTGCGACGTGCGTTCGGCGAGCGCTCGCTGGCGATGCAAACCGGCGCGACGCTCGGCGATCGGATGTCGATGGCGTTCTCCGAGCGCTTCTTCTTTCATCGCACGCAGAAGATCGTCGCGATCGGCGTCGACGAGCCGCGGCTTACGCGCGAGCTGATCGATCATGCCTTCGCGTTGCTCGACAGTTGCGAATGGGTCGTCGGCCCGGCAACCGACGGCGGCTATTACCTGATCGGCTGCCGTTCGGCGGCGTTCGATACGTCGATCTTCGACGGCATCGCGTGGGGAACCGCCGATGTTTTATCGGCGACCGTCGCAAAGATCGCCGACGCCGGCGCGACGCTGGCGACGTTGCCCGAACGTTCCGACATCGACGTCGCCGAAGATCTCGATCGCTTCATCGCCGGCGCGCGCGACGCGAGCGGCGAGCTGCCGGCGCTGCTGAGAGGATGGCAATGAAGATCCTGACGTCCGCGCAAATGCGCAACATCGACCGCCGCGCCACCGACCGCTTCGGCATTCCGTCGCTGCTGTTGATGGAGAACGCCGCCATCGTCTGCGTCGACGCGATCTTCGAGCACTACCCGTCGGCCGATCGCGTGTCGATTTTCTGCGGCACCGGCGCGAACGGCGGCGACGGTCTCGCCATCGCTCGGCATCTGCACAACCGCGGCGTCGGCGTGACGATCATCATCGCCGGCGAGCGAAGCAAATTTGCCGGCGATGCCGAGACGAATCTCCGCATCTGCGAACGGCTCAATCTGCCGATCTACGAAGCGACCGACGACGACTCGCTCGTCGATGCGCTCGCGCACGCGTCCGACTGCGACGTCGTCGTCGATGCGATCTTCGGCACCGGCCTCAATCGCGCGCCGGAAGGGCTTTACGAAAACGTCATTCGCGCGGTCGGCGAGCTGGCCGCGCCGATCGTCGCCGTCGACGTGCCGAGCGGACTTGATGCGTCGTCGGCCACTCCGTTCGAGCCGTGCATCCAGGCGGCGGTGACGATCACATTCGCGGCGCCGAAGATCGCTCACGTCTTCGAACCGGCCGCGACGTTCTGCGGTGAAGTGATCGTCGCCGACATCTCCATTCCCGGCGGCGCGATCGACGACGAAGACGTCACGCTCTCGCTCACCACGCCGGCCGATGTCGTCCCGTACATCGAGCCGCGACTGGCCGCGACACACAAAGGAACGTACGGCCACGTCGCCATCGTCGCCGGTTCGCCAGGACGAACCGGCGCGGCGGTGCTCGCCGCGCGCGGCGCGATTCGCGGCGGCGCGGGATTGGTGACGGTCGTGACCGATCGTGAATCAGCGCCGCTCGTCAACGCGGGCTCAATCGAATCGATGACGTACTCGGGCGATGACGTGCTCGCGTTCGTCGCCGCGAAGTCGGCAGCGCTCATCGGTCCCGGCCTGCGCGACGACGAAGAAAGTTACGCGCGCGTCCGCGAGCTCATCGCCGCGCTCGAGCTGCCGCTCGTAATCGACGCGTCCGCGCTGAACGCGTTCGCGGGACGCGCCGCCGAGCTCAACCCGCTCGCGCGGCCGCGCATCATCACGCCGCATCCCGGCGAGCTCGCGCGCATCCTCTCGAGCGATGCGAAGTCGATCAACGCCGATCGCATCGGCGCCGCGACCGCCGCCGCGCGCGCATCGAACTGCGTCGTCGTGCTGAAAGGGCATCACACGCTGATCGCCGATCCAACGGGAGAAGTGGCCGTCAATCCGACCGGCAATCCCGGCATGGCATCCGGCGGCATGGGCGATGTGCTCGGCGGCGTGATCGCCGCGCTCCTCGCCCGCGGAGTCGACCCGTTCGATGCCGCGCGGACGGGCGCTTACCTGCATGGATTTGCCGGCGATCTCGTGAAAGAGGATCTGGGGGACATCGGCCTCGCCGCGATGGACGTTGCGGAGAAGTTGCCGATCGCAATGAAACGCCTGCTATGAACTACGTCGCTCGAACTGAAGCCGAATCGGAAGCCGCCGGCCGCGAGATCGCGCGCTCGCTGCCGCGCGATGCCGTCATCCATCTGAGCGGCGATCTCGGCGCGGGAAAAACATTTCTCGCGCGCGCCATCGCCACTGAGCTCGGCGCCGATCCACTCGAAGTCAGCTCGCCATCGTTCGCGATCGTGCACGAATATCCGACGCGCACCGGCGCGCCGATCATCCACATCGACGGCTATCGCCTTTCGAACAGTCGCCGCGAGTGGCTGGAGATCGGCATCCCCGAGTTGCTCGCCGGTCCGGGCGTGAAGTTGATCGAATGGCCGAAGCGCGAATTCGAAGAGTTCGTGGAAGGGCACGTCGAGGTGTCGATCCGCGTGCTAGACGATGGCTCGCGCGAGATCAACGTGTCGCAGTTCAGCCGATGAACTTGTAGCCGAGGCCGTGGACGGTGATGAAAAACTCCGGCTTCGATGGATTGCGCTCGAGCTTCTGCCGCAGTGACGCGACGTGGACGTCGACGGTGCGCGTGACCGGCATCGCGTCGTAGCCCCACACCTTCTCGAGCAGTTCGTCGCGCGAAAGCAGCGCACCGCGCCGCTCGACGAAATAGCGCAGCAGTTTGAACTCCAGGCCGGAAACGTCAACAGGTTGACCGTCGCGCCGCACGACCGCGCTGCGGAAGTCGACCTGCACGGCGCCGAACGCGTAGGCGTCGGATGCGCTTGCGGAGAGCGTTCTGGCGCGGCGCAGCAGCGCTTCGATGCGCGCGAGCAGCTCCGCCATCTCGAACGGCTTGGTCAGGTAATCGTCGGCGCCGAGCTTCAGACCGAGGATGCGATCGATGACCTGACCGCGCGCGGTCAGCATGATGATCGGCGTCTGCACGCCGCGCTGGCGAAGATCGCGGCAGACGTCGAAGCCGCTCTTGCGCGGCAGCGCGACGTCGAGAATGACGAGGTCGAATTGTCCGCGCGTGCCGCGCTCCGTCGCCGTGTCGCCGTCGCCGACCGCTTCGACTTCGTAGCCTTCGGAAAGCAGCCGGTCGCGCAGCGTGATGACGAGACTCTCTTCGTCTTCGACGAGCAGCACGCGGCGCGCAAGGATCGGACCGTCACCCATGTTGTCCCGCCGGAATGACTAATGTGAACGCGGCGCCGCGCTGACGCCGCCGCGCGACTTCGACTCTCCCGCCGTGCGCGGCCGCGATCTGATGCACGATCGTCAATCCGAGGCCGGTGCCGCGAACGCGCGACGCATCGCGTCCGCGGTAGAACGGCTCGAACAGATGCGAGAGATCGCGCGCGGCGATTCCGCGTCCGCGATCTTCGACGGTGATCGCGACCGCACCATTGCTCCGCTCCGCGCGCACGCCAACCCATTCGCCCTCACCGCCATGACGAATCGCGTTCGCGATGAGGTTCTGCACGGCGCGTTCGAGAGCCGATTCGTCGCCATCAATCGCCGGCAGATCGCTCGCCACCTGCGTCTCCAATCGTACGCCCGCCTCCTCGGCAAGCCATCGGCAATGCGCAACCGCATCATCGATGAGACCGGAAACGTCGACGGTCTCCATGCGACGCGGCGCGCTGCGCGACTGGATGCCGGCGAAGTCGAGCACCTGTCCGACCATATCGATGAGACGCCGCGATTCGCGCACGATCATCGCGCCGTACTTCGCGACCTGCGGCGGCTCGGAAATGATTCCGTCGGCGAGGTTCTGTCCGGCGGAGGAGAGCGCGGCCAGCGGCGTGTTGAGCTCGTGGGTGATGCCGGCGACGAACTCGAGTTGCTGACGGCGTAGTCGATCGGCGCGACGCGCGAGAATTGCGACGAGCGTGAAACTCGCCGCGAGCAGGAAGAGGATCGCGAACGCAAGGATGAGATTGCGCGTGCGCGAGGTCGCAACCGCGTCGGCGAGTGATGCACCGTGTTTGCGGATGACGATGCGCCAGCGCGAAGGCTGATCGCGATCCTGCGGCGGCCGCATCGACAGCAGCGGAACCGCGACCTCGGGGATGTCGGTCATGGTGCGCGGCCACGATGCGTTCGTGCGGAAGACGACGCGATCGCCTTCAAGCACCGCGACGTCCGATTCACCTTGCGCGAAAGACGTTCGCGCGAGCTCGGGGAAGAGTGAATGTTCGAGGTAATCGCGATCGATGACCGCGATGCAAAACTGCGGAAGCGGCTGACGCACCTCATCCCTCTCCCTCCGGGAGAGGGTGCGCGGAGCGCGGGTGAGGGGCTCGGCAAATTCGAGCCGTTGATCATCGTTCGGTGGCGGACCGTCATTTCGGATCGGCGGTGGCCCCTCACCCGGCCTTCGGCCACCCTCTCCCGGAGGGAGAGGGATTCGTTGCGGCTCAGGCGGTGGTGGTCGCATCGGCAGCAGCAGCGCGGGAATCTCCTCCATGAGCGGGCGGCGTCCGGGCGCGGCGCCGGGAGAAATCATCGCGATGTAGTCGCGAGCGGGCGCGAGATTCGACGGCCATGGCTCGATCGTCAATCGCGACGTGCGCGGATCGAAGCGCTGCAGCTCATTCGCATTCGCGGCGTAGATCGCTGAAAGAAATCGCGCGTCGCGTGCGCCGGCGACCCACTCTTCATATCGGCGCGCCAGCTCGTGGTCATCGAGCGCGCTTCCCTGAAACGCGACGATGGCGCGATTGGTCTCGCGATCGAGCTCATCGCTGAAACGGCGCGAGGAGAGCTCCATCGCTCCCCGTTCGCGGCGCTCCTGGGCGATGCTCACCTCGTCGATCCAGCGGTACTGAAACGTGCCGAGGATCGCCAGCGCGGCCGCGAGCACGGCTGCGAGGACGAGGAGCCAGCGGTGGGGCATGGCGGCGAGTCTAGCATCGCGATTTCGTCGCAAACCGCGGCGCGATCGAGGTTTTACCTTTCTTACAAAGCGCTTGCGAAGCGGTGAAGTCGCGCGCGGCGGCGAGGTCTAACTTGCAACATCGAAAGGAGCAGCAACCGATGAAACGAATCGCAATGATCCTCACGCTCATTCTCGCCACCGCCACCGCCGCCTTCACGCAGCAGGGACCGCCGCCGGGAGGCGGGCCGCCGCGTCCCGCCGGACCCGATCCGCTCATCGCGTATCTGAATCTCACCGCCGAGCAGAAAGCGGCGTGGGACAGCGCGCGAGCCGCATTCGAAACCGCGACGCAGCCGCTCTTCGAAAAGCAGCGCGAAGCGCAGGAGCAGCTCGGCACGCTGCTCGACAGCAAATCGAACGATGCGTGCGCAATCGGCGCGCAGATGATCGCCATTCGAACGATCGGCGATCAGATCAAAGCGGCGCACGACGCGCTCGACGCGAAGTTCGAAGCGTCGCTGACGGCGGATCAGAAATCAAAGTACGCCGCCTTCGAAGCCGCGGTGCAGTTCCTCCGCGACCACGAAGGCCCGCCCCGCCCGCCGCAGCGCTGAGTCGTCCTCCCGCTCCACCACCTCCGCCACCACCGCCACGGTGGCCATGATGAGGGCCGGCGTCCGCGCCGGCCTTCATTCGTTCGATACAATCCGCGCCGCATGAATCAGCCGGAGATCACACCCGACGTCGTGGCGTCGCACGGCATCACTCCCGACGAATACGCGCGCATCGAGCAGATCCTCGGCCGCGCTCCGAACTACACCGAGCTCGGCATCTTCTCGGTGATGTGGTCGGAGCACTGCTCGTACAAATCGTCGCGCGTCCATCTCCGCAAGTTCCCGACGAGCGGCCCGCGCGTCGTGCTGGGACCGGGCGAGAACGCCGGCGTCATCGACATCGGCGACGGCTGGGTCGCGGCCTTCAAGATGGAGTCGCACAACCATCCCTCGTTCATCGAGCCGTACCAGGGCGCGGCGACCGGCGTCGGCGGCATCCTGCGCGACATCTTCACGATGGGCGCGCGGCCGATCGCGTGTCTCGATTCGCTCCGCTTCGGTGCGCTCGACGCGCCGCGCATGAAGTACCTCGTCGATGGCGTCGTGCGCGGCATCAGCGGCTACGGAAACTGCATCGGCATTCCGACCGTCGGCGGCGAGACGTCGTTTCATCGCTCGTACAACGGCAACATCCTCGTGAATGTCTTCGCGCTCGGCGTGACGAAGAAAGAGAAGATCTTCAAGGGAACGGCGA
>JAOBAU010000100.1 GCA_025463165.1 Acidobacteriota bacterium
GGGGGTCTGGTCTGTAAACTTACTTTAGGGCGAAAATAACTTAATTTTCCAGACCTGACCCCCTGCTTTTCGGCTCACAGAATCGGCGCGTACTTGCGCGGATTCGTTTCGTGCATCAGCGCGTACACCGACTCGAAGATCGTCTCGCGGTTCGGCTTCGACCAGTAATCGCCATCCGAGCCGTACGCGGGACGATGCTCTTTCGCGGCGATCGTGCGCGGCTCGGAGTCGAGCCAGTCGTAGCCGCGGTCGCGCTCGAGGACGTTCTGCATCATGAACGCCGTAGCGCCGCCCGGCACGTCTTCGTCGATGAAACAGACGCGATTTGTTTTCTTCAGCGACTCCGCGATCACGCCGCGCGTGTCGAACGGCAGCAGCGTCTGCACGTCGATCACTTCGCAGTCGACGCCGACGGTCGCGAGCAGGTCTGCCGCTTCCATGACGATGCGCAGCGTCGCGCCGTAGCTGACGAGCGTCACATCCTTCCCTTCGCGCATCACCTCCGGGACTCCGAGCGGAACGGTGAAGTCGGCGACGTTCGACGGCAGCTTCTCTTTCGTCCGATAACCGTTCAACACTTCGACAACGATGGCCGGATCGTCGGAGCGCAGCAGCGTGTTGTACATGCCGGCCGCCTGGGTCATGTTGCGCGGAACGCAGACCCACATACCGCGAACGAGATTGAGGATGCCGGCCATCGGCGACCCGGAATGCCAGATTCCTTCGAGGCGATGTCCGCGCGTCCGGACGATGACCGGGCACTTCTGCCCGCCGCGCGTCCGCCAGCGTGTCGTCGCCAGATCGTCGGACATGATCTGCAGCGCGTACAGCACGTAGTCGAGATATTGAATCTCGGCGATCGGGCGCAGTCCGCGCAGCGCCATGCCGATGGCCTGGCCCATGATCGTCGTCTCGCGAATGCCGGTGTCGGTGACGCGATGAACGCCGTACTTTTCCTGGAGCCCGAGGCAGCCCTGATTGACGTCGCCGAGCTTGCCGACGTCCTCGCCCATCGCGGTGACGTTCGGATAGCGCGCGAGCGCGGCGTCGAGACAGGCGTTGATGATCTCGAAGCCGTTTTTCTCGGGCGCGTCTGCGGCGTATGTCGCCGGCACTTCTTCGATGCGCAGTGCCGACAGCTCGCTTTCGCTGTAGAGCTGATCGTCGTAGAGCTTCGCGATCTCGGCGTCGCGCGTGCGGCGCCATTCGATGATCTCGGCCGGAATGTTCTCGCCGCGCGCCGCAACGATGGCGCTGGTCAGCGCGCGCAGCGCGTCGCGACGGAAAGGCGCCTGCATCCGCGCGAGCTCCGAACGGATCGCTTCGAGCTCGCTCTTCTTCGATGACATCGCGGCGAGCTGCTCGATGAAACCGAGCGCCGTCTTCACGTCGGCGTCGATCGGCGCGCGATAGGCGTCCCACGCGCGGCGCTGTGCTTCGCGCACCTGTCGCAGATCTTCTTTCTCGAACTGCTCGAGCTCCTCGGCAGTCGCGATGCCCTGACCGATCATCCAGTCGCGCATCTTGCGGATGCCGTCGAACTCGATTTCCCACTCGAGGCGCTCTTTCGATTTGTAGCGTTCGTGCGAACCGGACGTCGAGTGACCCTGCGGCTGCGTCACCTCGGTGACATGAATGATCGCGGGGACGTGCTCCATCCGAACGATCGTGGCGGCGCTGATGTACGTCTCGCAAAGCGCGGCGTAATCCCACCCTTTGACTTCGTAAATGTCGTAGCCCTGCTTCAGTTTCGGATCGCGCTGAAAACCTTTCAGCAGTTCGGAGATGTGACCTTTCGTCAGCTGGAAATCGTTCGCGACCGAGATGCCGTAGCCGTCGTCCCAGATCGAAACGAGCATCGGAACCTGCAGAACGCCCGCCGCGTTGATCGACTCCCAGAACATCCCCTCGGCGCAACTGGCATTGCCGATCGTGCCGAACGCGATCTCGTCGCCGTTGCGCGAGAACTTCGTCATCGGCTTCAGCTCTTCAAGCTCGCGGTAGAGCTTCGACGCGTACGCCAGTCCGACGAGCCGCGGCATCTGCGAACCGGTCGGCGACACATCGGCCGACGTGTTGTACATCTCGACGAGCTCTTTCCATTCGCCGTTCGCGTCGAGGGAACGCGTCGCGAAATGGCAGTTCATCGAGCGGCCGGCCGACCACGGATCGGCATCGACGTCGGGATGCGCGTAAAGCTGCGCGAAAAACTCGTCGAGCGTCGCCGCGCCGATGGCGAACATGAACGTTTGATCGCGGTAATAGCCGGAACGGAAATCACCGCGCCGGAACGCGCGCGCCATCGCCAGCTGCGCGATCTCTTTACCGTCGCCGAAGATCCCGAACTTCGCCTTGCCGGTGAGAACTTCCTTGCGGCCGATGAGGCTGGCCTGACGGCTGCGGTACGCGACGCGGTAGTCGTCGAGGATGCTCTCGCGAGTGAACTGCGTGCGTGTCTGTTCGGACTGCTCGGGTGTGGGCAACGGTCGTCTCCGAAACGTGGTTTATTCGGCCGGATCGTAGCATGCGCGCGGCCGCGCGGAATGGCAGAGGTTGACGTTCCTGGTGGTCGTTAGTACCGTCCGCCGGCTCGGCCATCCAATGAAAAAAGTAATCACTGCTGTCGCCCTCTCTCTGTTCACCGCGCTCACGGCCACAGCGGCCACGATCACCGTTACGAGCCTCAACGACGGCGTGGGCATCGACGGCCTGTGCAGCATTCGCGAGGCGATCCTTGCCGCCAACACGAATGTCGCCGTGAACGAGTGCACGGCGGGAACTCCCGGACACGACGACATCGCGTTCAACATCATCAGCGGAAGCGGTGTGCGCGTCATTCCCATCACGGGAACTTCGCTTCCTCCCATCACCGATCCGGTGACGATCGATGGAACAACACAGCCGGGCTTCAGCGGAACGCCTGTCATTCAGCTTCGCGGCCCCGGCGGTCCCGGCGCCTGGACGGGGCTGACGCTCGTTGCGGGCGCGAACACGATTCGCGGGCTGGATATCTTTTCGTTTTCAGTAAACGGAATCAGCATCCGGTCGAGCTTCAACACCATCGCCGGGAACATAGTCCAGAACACAGCGGCGGAAGCTCCGATCGTCAGTCTGGGCGGAATCCTGATCGATGGAAGTGCGACCGCGGCAAACGACAACGTCATCGGCGGCACGGTTTTGGCGGATCGAAATTATGTAGTCGGCAATCAGGGCGGAGGAATCCGGATCGTCGGCGGCGCCACGACACCTGTTCGCAACTCGATCATCGGAAACTTCGTCGGCATCCGCGCAAACGGAACGATCTTTGGCAACTATCCCCACGGAATCGAGCTCGTGTCCGCCGGCACGGCAGGCAACCCGAACACGATCGGTGGCACCGCGGCGGCAGCCTCAAACCTGATCGGCGGCAACGGCAACGGCATCCACCTGCAGTCGTCGACGAACACGATCATCCAGGGCAATCGGATCGGTGATGCGAACGCGAGCCTGCAACCGACGCTTGGTAATGACGCATACGGAGTTCTGATCGATCAGTCGAGCAACAACACGATCGGAGCGGCAGTCAGTGGCGCACCGGGCGGCAATCGGATCGCCGGCAACAATCAGTCAAACCCGCTTTATGGATCCGGCGTCCGAATCAATAGCGGCACGGGCAACTCCATCCTGACGAATTCGTTCGTTGCCAATACCCATGCAGGCGATTTCACCATACCGGTCGATCTCGGACCGATCGCCCGCACACCAAATGACGCGTGCGATCCGGACAGCGGCGCGAACAATCTGCAGAACTCGCCGACGGTTCTCGCGGCGACGATCAGCGGCGGCATGCTGACGTTTGACGGATATCTCGACAGCCTTCCGAATGCAACCTACACGCTGGAGTTCTACGCCGGCGCGGAGAACGGCCTTTATGGTCCCGACGCCGCAACGTTTCTCGGCAATGCGATCCTGACCACCGGCTCGTCATGCACGGTGCCGTTTCACGTCACGTTCCCGCAGGGATCGTTCAACACCGACTCGTCGGTTGCCGTCAGCGCCACCAACGCGAACGGAGATACGTCGGAATTCGACGAGGCTCTCGTGAGCCTTCCGTTCGGCCTGTCAAAGGCGTTCACTCCTTCGACGATCGGCATCGGCGGAACCTCGCAATTGACGATCACGCTGACGAATGAAAGCGCGACTCCCGGAGGCGTCACGATTATTGACGCGCTGCCGGCCGGACTTACAGGAGTATCCGCGACAGTCGATTGCGGCGGCGGTTCGACCCCATATTTTTCCGGGAACACACTGAACGCGTTCGTCGCGCTTCCGTGCGTCGTGCGAGCAACGGTGACGTCGAATACTGCCGGTTCTTACACCAATTCAATTCCAGTCGGCTCCGTAGTGAGCAATGGGTTCGTCAACGTCACCGGTGGATCCGCGACCCTCGTCGTCACATCACTCGCGGCGCCGGTGGTTACGAAGACGTTTGCCGGCCCGCAGACGGGAATCGGCATTTCCGATCGCCTCACGATCACGCTCACGAATCCGAACGCGAGTCCGCTCACCGGCGCCGCATTCGCCGACACGTATCCGGCCAATCTCGTCAACGCTACGCAGCCGAATGCAGTGACGACGTGTGGCGGAACTCTGACGGCGTCAGCATCGGGCGGGTTCGTGACGCTAAGCGGTGGAACAATTCCGGCGAGCGGTAGTTGCACGGTTTCCGTCGATCTCGTCTCGAACACGGCGGCGACGTACACGAACACGATCGCGGCCAGTGGCGTCACAACGGCGAACGGCGTCTCAAATACAGCACCGGCCACCGCGACGGTCGTAGTCGTCACCAACATTCCGGCGCTGTCGCCAATCGCACTGTTGCTTGTCGCTCTCGCGTTAATCGGAGTTGCGGTGATCCGCCTGCGCGTCTGACGCTCTACCTGGCATCGAGCTCGCGGATGGCGGCGTCCAGCATCTCCTGTACGCGCGCGGCGTCGGGGCTCTCGCAGTAGATGCGGATGATCGGTTCGGTTCCCGATTTGCGAAAGAGGATCCAGGTGCCGTCGGCGTAGTTCAGCTTCACGCCGTCGGTCTCTTCGCGCGTGGTGAAACCGGGGCCGAATGCGTCATTGAGCTCGCCGCCGCGGACGCGATCGATGAGCCGTCCGCACGCTTCCATCGTGCGATGGACGTCGCGACGGTCGTAGTGCAGCGCGCCGAACTCGGCTTCCATTGACGCGACGATCTCGGACAACGGCTTGCCGTAATGGGCGACGACTTCCGCCACCATCAGTCCGGACAGGACGCCGTCACGTTCCGGCAGGAAATGGCCGAGGCCGATGCCGCCGCTTTCTTCGCCTCCGATGAGGACGTTTTGCGCGAGCATCAGATCGGCGACGTACTTGAAGCCGATCGGCGTCTCGTGCAGCGTTGCGCCGAGCGCTTTGGCGACGCGCTCGATCAGCCGCGTGGTCGAGAACGTTTTCACGATGTCGCCGGCAAGCTTTTTCTCGCGCACGAGGTAGAGCGCGAGCAGCGAGATGATCTTGTGCGGCGAGACGAACTCGCCGCGCTCGTCGAGGATGCCGAGACGATCGGCGTCGCCGTCGTTGCAGATAGCGAGATCGTATTCGCCGGTGAGCATCACGTTGCGCGACGCGTTGAGGTTCTCCGGGATTGGTTCCGGGTTCACGCCGCCGAAGGCGGGATTCACCTCGCCGCGGATGCCGTCGACGATCGTGACGTCGAGCGACTCGCGTGCGCTGCGGCGGATGATGCGCTGCGCGCCGACGTAATCGATGCCGAGGATTTTCGAAGGGAGCTGGGCCGCAACGCCGTGCATCGGGTCGTGGAGGATTGAGAGCTTTGCGCCGCGAATTTTTTCGACGTCGAGTTGCGCGCGCACAGCCGCGACGTAGTCGTCGAGAATGTTGTCTTCGACGACGGAGCCGCCATCGCGCGTGTCACGCTCGCCGAGTGACGCGGCGATCTTCGCGTACGTCTCCGGTAGCGCGGACCCGCCATACCAGGCTTTGAATTTGATTCCGTTGTACTTCGCCGGATTGTGGCTCGCGGTGACCATCACCCCGCCGAGCACTTTGCGATGCCACGCGGTGAACGAGATCGTCTGCGACGGCGTCGGCGCATTCGAGAGAATCACGCGATAGCCGGCGCCGCGCAGCGACTCCGCGACCGCGCCGGCGAACTCCTTCGAGAGAAAACGGCGATCGAAACCGACGATGAGCGTGTTGCGATCGATCTCCGGCGGCGGCTCGAGCGTGCGTGCCGCGACGGCGATCGCGTCGGCAACGCGGCGGACGTTGTCGAAGGTGAAGACGTCGGCAATGACGGCCCGCCAGCCGTCGGTCCCGAACGAGATTGCGGCAGTCATGGGTCGCGTATCGTATCGCTACTGCTTGAAGTTGCCGCCGCTCAACAGCGGGCGCGAGGCGGCGGTGCTCTTCACGATCGCGACGCCGTTCGCGTCGCCGACGATGACGACGCCGCGTGTGCCGGTTGGCCGCGGCGCTTCCGGTTTACTCACGGGAGCGATCGACGCCGGAGCGATGCTGTCGGTTGCGCGCGGCGCGAGATTGAGATTCACGCCGAGCGCCTGTTCGCGCGCGGCAGGCTCGATCAGTAGCGGGTCAACAGCGGTCTGATCTTGGACCTTTCCTTCCACCACCACCGGCGTCTGCGGTTTCGCTGTTTCCACCGGCGTGACCTGATGCGCGTAGAGCCGTCCGTAGTCGCTCGACGTCGACCGATGCCAGTCGAACGAGAGCAGGATGAAAATGACGACGAGCACGACCGCCGCTTTGGCGAAGTTCTTCAATGTGAAAATACGCCGGCGGCTGCGGCGATCGCGGATCGGAACGATCAGCTCTGACTTACGTTTCATGGCAGGAAGTGATTCAAGGCGTCTGCCAGTTGTAAATCACTGAGTCACCGGAGGTTATGTGGCCAAACTGGGAATTATCGGAACAGGATGGGGCGCGCGGGTGCAGGTTCCCGCCTTTCGCGAGGCGGGATTCGAGGTCGCCGGCATCGCCGGACGCGATCGCGAAAAGACGTCGCGCATCGCCGCGGAGCTCGGCGTGCGACCGTTCGACGACTGGCGCGCGCTGATCGCGGAACCGTCGATCGATCTCATCTCCGTCGTCACGCCGCCGCACGAACATCTGGCGATGGCCACCGCGGCGCTCGAAGCAGGAAAACATCTGCTGAGCGAGAAGCCGATGGCGCTGAACGTCGAAGAAGCGGAAGCGCTCGTCGCCGCGGCGACGCGTCATCCGAACCAACTGGCGATCATCGATCACGAGTTGCGCTTCCTCCCCGCGTGGCGCGCAGCACGCGAGAAGATACGCGAGCTCGGCGACGTCTGGTACGCCGAGATCCGTTACGCAAGCCCGGGACGCGGCGATCGAACGCGCGAGTGGAACTGGTGGAGCGATGCAGAACGCGGCGGCGGCATCTGGGGCGCCGTCGGCTCGCACCTCGTCGACACGCTCCGCTTCCTCGGCAACGAGATCGTCAGCGTTCAGGCGACGCTCGCAACGATCATCCGCGCACGTCCGTTCGACGGCTCGACACGCGAGGTAACCTCGGACGACTTCTCATCGATCACGATGCGCTTTGCGAGCGGAGCGCTCGCCACAATGACGCTCAGCGCCGTCGCTGCCGTTGATGAACCGACAACGATTACCGTCACCGCGGAACGCGGCGCGATCCGGCTCGCCGGTGAAGAGCTGCACGTCGCGCAACGCGGTGGTGCATTCACGCGCGAAGCGGGAGATTCGCTGGCGAAGCTGCCGGGCAATTCGCACGGCGGCGCGTTCGGTACGGGAACCACGCTGCTCGCGCGTGCGCTGAAAGCGGCGATCGATGATGGCGATCGCTCGCAGCTCGAACCGGCGGCGACGTTCGCGGATGGACTCGCACATCAGCGCGTGCTCGATGCGGCGAGACGATCGTCGGCGAATGAGGGGAAGTGGGAAACGGTGTGAAATGAAAAAGCCTCCGGTTTCCCGGAGGCTTTTGTCGTTTACGCGTTGCCGCCGTTGTCGTCGCCGCCGCCTGACGGCTTGTCGCCGCCGGGCGTCGGAGTGACGGGACCGGTGTACTCGCGGCGCGGAGGACGCGGGCCGCGATCGCGGTCGCCCCCTTCACGTCGCGGGCCGCGATCTCCGCCGCCTTCGCGACGAGGTCCGCGTCCGCGGTCACCGCCGCGATCGCGATCGCCGCCGCGGAAACCACCGCCGCCGCCACCGCCTTCGCGAGGTCCGCCGAATCCACCACCACCACCCGGTCCGCGGCTGCCACCGCGCTCACGCGCCGCGGCCAGTTCCTCTTCCGTCGGAGGCGGAAGAAGCGGCTTGCGCGAGAGGCGGATCTTGCCGGTATCGGGCTCGATGCCGACGACCTGCACTTCGATCTCATCGCCGATCTGCATGATGTCGGTGACCTGACCGACGCGCGTGTGCGCCATCTCGGAGATGTGCAGCAGTCCGTCCTGACCCGGAAGGATCTCGACGAACGCTCCGTACGGCTCGATGCGCTTGACGGTGCCTTTGTAGTTGCTGTTGATCTCCGGCGACGCGGTGAGACCTTTGATGATCTCAATCGCGCGCTGCGCCGAAGCGGCGTCGGTCGATGCGATCGTGACCTTGCCGTCATCCTCAACGTCGACCTTCGTTCCGGTCTCTTCGACGATCCAGCGAATGGTCTTGCCGCCGGAGCCGATGACGTCGCGGATGCGGTCTTTCGGAATGTGAATCGTGTAGAGGCGCGGCGCGAACTCGGAGAGCTCGGCGTTCGGCGTTGCGATCGCCGTTTCCATCTTCTCGAGGATGTGAAAACGACCGTCGCGCGCCTGCGACAGTGCCTGCGCCATGACGTCGCGCGAAAGGCCGGTCACCTTGATGTCCATCTGCAGCGCGGTGATGCCCTTGCGCGTGCCGGCGACCTTGAAGTCCATGTCGCCTTCGTGATCTTCGATACCGGCGATGTCGCTGAGGACGGCGAACTTGCCGTTGTCGCCACTCACGAGTCCCATCGCCACACCGGCGACGTGCGCGCGAAGCGGAACGCCTGCATCCATCATCGACAGCGAGCCGCCGCAGACCGAAGCCATCGACGACGAGCCGTTCGACTCGAGAATGTCGGAGACGATGCGGATCGTGTAGGCGAACTCGCTCTCCGGCGGCAGCAGCGGCTGCAGCGCGCGGCGGGCGAGGTTGCCGTGGCCGATCTCGCGGCGCGCGGGACCGCGCATGAACTTCACTTCACCAACCGAGAACGGCGGGAAGTTGTAGTGCAGCATGAAGCGCTGGAACGTCTCCCCTTCGAAGTCTTCGATCTTCTGCGCTTCCTGCGGCGTGCCGAGCGTCACGGTGACGAGCGCCTGCGTCTCGCCGCGCGTGAAGACGGATGAGCCGTGGGTACGCGGCAGGTAGCGGAGATCGATCGTGATCGGACGGATCTCGGTGAAGCTCCGGCCGTCGACGCGCATCCCTTCGTTCAGCATCAGGTTGCGGAAGATCTGCACTTCCATCTCGCCGAATGCGGCGGAGACGGCGGCGAGCCGCTCGGTCTCTTCCGGCGCGACGCTGCCGACGATGGCGCTCTTCACCGCTTTGACGGCGGCGTAACGCGTGAACTTCCCTTTCGTCAGCATCGCTTCGCGGAGCGCCTGTCCATGCTGCGACATCAGCTCGTTGAGCACTTCTTCGGTGAACTTCGGCTTGAACGTGACTTCGATCTTCGGCTTGCCGGCGTCGGCGCGCAGCGCGAGCTGCATCTCGACGATGCGCTTGATCTCGCTATGTGCGGCGTCGAAGGCGTCGAGGACGACGCTTTCGTCGACTTCGCGCGCGCCCGCTTCAACCATCACGATCGCGTCGGCGGTGCCGGCGACGATGAGGTCGAGATCGGAGAGATCGCGCTGCGAGTTCGACGGATTGACGACGATCTGGCCATCGATGTAGCCGATGCGGACGGCGCCGATCGGATTGTGGAACGGGATCTCCGAGATCACGAGCGCCGTGGAGGCGGCGTTGATGGCGAGGATATCTGGATCGTTCTCACCGTCGGCCGAAAGGACGAGGGCGATGATCTGCGTTTCCTGCCGGTAGCCCTTCTGGAAAGAAGGACGAAGTGGCCGGTCGATGAGGCGCGAAGTGAGGACTTCTTTTTCGGTGGGACGGCCTTCACGTTTGAAGAAACCGCCCGGGATGCGACCACCGGCGTACGTGTACTCCTTGTAGTCGACGGTCAGCGGCATGAAGTCGCCGAGGACGACGCCTTCTTTGTAGCAGGCAGTGGCGAGCACGACCGTGTCGCCGTAACGAATGACGCAGGAACCGTTGGCCTGTCGGGCAACGGCGCCGGTTTCGATCGACAGTGTTCTGCCGCCGATCTGCAGCTCTTTTTTGAAGCTCATGGATTTCCTTCGAATGCGCGAGGCCACTCATCGCCGCGCGCGTGGATTTGTCCGCGGGTTGGCCGGTTGATGAGGTACCGGCCGGAAGGGAGAGAAACAAAAAACGGGGCGACGTTGCCGTCGCCCCGAGGTTGAAGTCGAATTACTTGCGGATGCCGAGCTTCTCGATAATCGTGCGGTAGCGCTCGTTATCGACCTTCCGAAGATAGTCCAGAAGGCGGCGGCGTCGTCCGACGAGCTTCAGAAGACCGCGGCGCGAGTGGTGGTCTTTCGCGTGGGTCTTGAAGTGCTCCGTCAGATAGGTAATTCGGTTCGATAGAAGTGCAATCTGCACCTCTGGGGAACCGGTATCGCCAACGTGAGTGGCGTACTGGGTTATGAGACCTGTTTTCTGTTCCCTGGTTGTCGACAAAACTTTCTCCTTGAAACGTTAAGAGGTGAATCGATACACGTCTGCTCTTTTAAGTCGCGACAGGGTAACAGCGCCATACCGCGAAATCAATCCCAACCCTTGCATTTAGAAGAGGCTGGCTCAAATCGGGAGCGATCGAAGGTACGCGGCGATCTCCGTGCGGCCGAGGTATTCCGCCCAGCCGAGCGGCGTGCCGCGATAGATACGGTCTTCCACCGTGAGGTCGGCGCCGGCTTCGACGAGGAAGCGAACGGCTGCGAGCGAATCGCCGTCGACGGCGTGGTGAAGGGCGGTGGCGTGCGGATGAAACGCCGGCGGGCTGTACGCGCTGATGCTCGCGCCGCGCGCGAGCAAGGTCGCCAGCGTGGCGACGTCGCCGAAGAACGCCGCGGCCGCGAATGCGATCGCGCGCTCGTCCGCATCGGCGCCATCGATCAACTCCGCGGTCACGCGGCGCGTGGCGATCGCGGTCGGAAGCGTCAGCCGCGCGCCGCGCGCGAGGAGCTGCTCGGCAGCGGCAAGCTCGCGATACATGACCGCGCTCAGCGTGCAGTCGGGACTCGCTCCGGAATCGACGAGCAGATCGATGAGCTCGTGCTGCGCTCCCGACTCGCGCGCGAGCGCGCTGGAGGCGACGAGCTCCAGCGTGTAGTCGAGTTGCTGCTGCAGAGTCTCGACGTTCTTCGCCGCCGCGATGATCGCGTTCGCGATCTCGACGATGTTCGGCGCGAGCCGTTCCGTTCGACTCGGATTGCCGGCGACGAACCAGAGCAGATACGGGCGATGAAAGTACGCTTCACCGTAATCGGCGCGATCGCGAAGCAACTCCGGATCCGCGGCGAGCTGTCGCTCGAGCGCCGCAAGTTCGCCGGCGTCGATCGCTGCAACCGCATCGCGAAACGACGGCTGCATCTCCCCTATCCCGCCAGCACGACCTTCGGCTTCACTTCAACCGGTCCGCCTTCGCGCAGCACGTTGATCACTTCGCCGATGGCGATCAGCTGATCGTGCGGATTGCCGAGCGCGATCAGGTCATCTTTCTTCAGCACCGTTCCGGGCGACATGATGATCGCCTGGCCGCGCATCAATTTCCCCTGCTGGCCCCAGTCGATCCGCAGCTTCTCGATCGGCAGATCGATATCGGACAACGACTGGAACTGCGGCGCGACGGCGATCTGTTCGGGCAGCAGCGCTTCCAGCTGATCGAATGCGATGGCGTTCTCGACGCGAAAGTTTCCGATCGCCGTGCGTCGCAGCGATTTCAAATGTGCGGGAACGCCGGCGGCGGCGCCGAGGTCGTGAGCGAGCGAGCGAACGTACGTGCCCGCCGAGGAGCGGATGCGGAAGTCGACGGTCGAGCCGGAGATCTTCGTCAGCTCGAATTCGTACACGGTCACTTTCTTCGGCGTCAGCGCGGCCACTTCGCCTTTGCGCGCGAGCTCGTATGCGCGCACGCCCTGCACTTTCTTGGCGGAGAACTGCGGCGGCATCTGCTGCAGCTCGCCGCGGAACTGTGCGACGAGCGGCTCGAAGTCGATCTGCTCGACGTTGATCTCGTTCGTCTCACCGGCCGGCGTGCCGGCAGCGTCATACGAATCGGTGGCCCAGCCGAACTGGATCGTCCCTTCGTACGTCTTTTCCATCCCCATCAAATACGCCTGCAGGCGCGTCGCTTTGCCGACGCAGAGGACGAGCAAACCGGTGGCAAGCGGGTCGAGCGTGCCGGTGTGGCCGACCTTCTTGATCTGAGCGCGGCGGCGGAACTTCTCGACGACATCATGGGAGGTGATGCCTGTGATTTTGTCGACGAGCAGCACGCCGTCGAGGCCCTTCTTTTCCGGTGGGTTCATCGACGCGACAGCATAGTGCAAGCGGGCACGGCCCGCGGCGTAGATCGCACAGCGTCCGCGGACGGCTTCGCGGCGGATGCTGGCGCACTCCGGCGATGTATCCTTCTTTCACTTGCCATTCACTGCCGGCTCGCATTTCGGACCGTACGAGATCGTCTCCCCGCTCGCGGAGGGTGGGATGGGCGAGGTGTACAAGGCGCGCGACACGCGGCTCGATCGCAC
>JAOBAU010000112.1 GCA_025463165.1 Acidobacteriota bacterium
GGTGTTGTCTCCGCCGCCGCTGCTGGTCGTCGCGGCGCTCTTGTCGTCCTTCGCATCAGCGGGACGGAAGCGCAGCGCGGCGTTCGGGACGCGCAGGACGTCGCGCACCTGCGCGACTTCGATCGTCACGTTCGCGGTCATCTTCGGCTTCAGCAACTCGCCGGGATTGGCGACTTCGATGATGACCGGATAGCTGACGACGTTCTGATTGACGCCGGCGTTCAGGCGAATCTCGGAGATCCGTCCGCGGAACTCTCTGTCCGGAAATGCGTCGACGTTGAAGCGCGCAAGCTGCCCGACCTGAATGCGGCCGATGTCGGACTGATCGACGTCCGCCTGGACCTGCAGCTTCTCGAGGTCCTGCGCGATGGAGAAGAGCGTTGGCGCCTGGAACGATGCGGCGACGGTCTGCCCGATGTCGTATTGCCGGTCGATGACGACGCCGTCGATCGGCGAAAGGATCTTCGTGTATTTGAGGTTCGTCTCAGCCTGACTGAGCGCGGCGTTGGCCTGCTGGACCTGCGCCTGTGAAGATTGCCACTGCGCTTTCGCCGCGTCGAGCTCCGCTTCCGCGGTAAGGCCGGCCGCTGTCAGCCGGCGCTGGCGCTCGTACGTGATGCGCGCGTTGCCGGCTTCGACCTGCGCTTTGGTGACGTCGGCGCGGCGCTGATCGACCTGCGCCTGGATCGGCGTCGGATCGAGCTCCGCGAGGAGCTGGCCTTTCGTGACGTGGCTGTTGAAATTTGCGTAAAGGCGAGCGATCACGCCGGAGACCTGGCTGCCGACCTGAACGGTCGTCACCGCCGAGATCGTCCCGGTCGCGGTGACCGTCATGGTGATGTTGCCGCGATCGATTTTCTCGCTCTTGTACTGCTCGTCTTTCTTGCTGCCGCCTTTGCAGGCGAATGTCGACAGGATGAGAAGAATGGTGAGTGTACGTCTCAAGTTGCAGCTACCCCCAAACGGTACGGACTGCCGCCCGTTTCGTTGAACGGGGGAGTCTAATGCACACGGAGTGACAGTGCTGAGGACTGAGGACTGAGGACTGAGTGACGCTACGCGTCGACCATTCCTGTCGGCGGACGCGGAGCGTACTCAGTCCTCAGCACTCAGTCCTCAGTCCTTTTTTTGCTATGCTGCGCGCCCGATCCGGAGAGAAGAAACCAATGGCGCTTTTTGCTTCCAAAGACGAGAAACCAGCAACGCGCAGCAGCGATCCGCAGCCGTCGTTCCATGGGACGTTCATCAGTCAGAACGTCACTGTTGAAGGAACGATCACCGGATCGGAGCCGGTCTTCATCGAGGGCTCTGTCAAAGGAAAGATCGACCTCGGCGGCGAGCTTCGCGTCGGCACGAAGGCGCGCATTACGGCGACCGTGCACGCGAAGAACGTGTCGGTGGAAGGGCGCGTCGATGGCGACATTTCGGCCGATGATCGTGTCGAGCTCGTCGCTACGGCAACAGTCGACGGAAACATCAAAGCGCCGAAGATCATCGTGGCTGAAGGCGCGAAGTTCCGCGGCTCCGTCGACATGGGCTCGGCGAAACCGAAGGAACATCACGAAGCCGCGAAAAAGTAACGCACCACTCACCCGCAAACCGGAGGAACCATGTCAGCAATCGCTACGGAGAAGTCGTCCGCGTCGCATGACTTGCGCGAGACGCGCGAGTACAGGAACTACATCAACGGTGAGTGGGTGGCATCGAAGTCGGGGAAGACGTTCGAGAACCGCAATCCGGCCAACAACGACGATCTCGTCGGCACGTTCCAGGAATCGAATGCTGACGATCTGAACGCCGCCGTCGATGCGGCCGACCGCGCGTACAACGCGTGGCGCCTCACGCCCGCGCCGCGCCGCGCCGACTACATCTATCGCGTCGGCGAGATCCTCAAGCGCGACAAGGACAAGATCGCGCGCGAGATGACGCGCGAGATGGGGAAGGTCCTCCAGGAAACGCGCGGCGACGTACAGGAAGCGATCGACATGGCCTATCTCGCGGCCGGCGAAGGCCGCCGCCTGTACGGTCAGACGACGCCGTCCGAGCTGCCGAACAAGTTCAACATGTCGGTGCGCATGCCGCTCGGTGTGGCCGGTCTCATCACGCCGTGGAACTTCCCGATCGCCATTCCGGCGTGGAAGGGAATGGCGGCGCTGATCTGCGGCAACACGGTGGTCATCAAGCCGGCGTCGCTGACGCCGCTGTCGGTGGTCATGCTCGCCGAAGCGTTTGAAGAGGCGGGACTGCCGAAAGGTGTGTGGAATGTGGTGACCGGCGGCGGCCGCGAAGTCGGCGAGCCGATGATTCAGAACGAGAAGGTGAAGGTCATCTCCTTCACCGGCTCGACGGAAGTCGGCCGCGGCATCTCGAAGATGTGCGCGCCGACGTTCAAGCATCTCCACCTCGAGATGGGCGGCAAGAACATCATCATGGTGATGGACGACGCCGACGTCGATCTCGCCGTCGACGGCGCGCTGTGGGGCGCATTCGGCACGGCTGGTCAGCGCTGCACGGCGACGTCGCGCATCACCGTCCACAAGAAGGTGTACGACGAGTTCGTCGAGAAGCTCGCGAAGCGTGCGAAGGCGCTGCGCGTCGGCAACGGTCTCGATGAGAAGACCGACATGGGTCCAAACGTTTCCGATTCGCAGCTGAAGACGGTTCAGGAGTATGTCGGGATCGGTACGAACGAAGGGGCGACGCTCGTCGCGGGCGGCAAGGCGCTGACCGATGGCGAATACGGGAAGGGCTTCTTCCATCAGCCGACCGTTTTCGCCGACGTGAAGCCGACCATGCGCATCGCGCAGGAAGAGATCTTCGGACCGGTTACCGCGGTGATGAAGTGCGATTCGTTCGAAGAAGCGATCGAGATCGGCAACGGCGTTCGCTACGGTCTGTCGTCGTCGATCTACACGCGCGACATCAACAAGGCATACACGGCGATGCGCGATATGTACACCGGCATCTTCTACGTGAACGCACCGACGATCGGCGCGGAAGTACACCTGCCGTTCGGCGGCACGAAGGAGACCGGCAACGGTCATCGTGAAGCAGGCGTGGCCGGACTCGATGTGTTCAGCGAGTGGAAGTCGATCTACGTCGACTACTCCGGCTCGCTGCAGCGCGCGCAGATCGATACCGAAGAGATCTGATCGTGCTGAGTGCTGAGTGCAGAGTGCTGAGTGCGGCCGGCGCGATGTTGTTCGCGCTGGCGGCGCCTTTGTTCGCGCAACAGTCGGCGACCGATCGGTTGATCGCGAGCGAGCTTGCGTCTTCGCAGGCGTACGAAACGCTCGCGCATCTGACCGATGAGATCGGACCGCGTCTCTCCGGTTCGAAGCAGGCGGCCGCCGCGGTCGAGTGGACGACGGAACGTTTCCGCGCGTGGGGCATCGACATTCGCAATGAGCCGGTGATGGTTCCACACTGGGTCCGCGGCCGCGAGGAAGCACAGCTCGTCTCGCACATGGATCAGAAGATCGTGCTGACCGCGCTCGGCGGCAGCGTCGCCACTCCCGAAAACGGGATCACCGCGGAAGTCGTCGAGGTGAACGATTTCGATGAGCTGCAGGCGCTCGGCACGAAGGTCAAAGGGAAGATCGTCTACTTCAACAATCCGATGGACATGGAGCTCGTTCGCGCGCGCCATTCATTCGAGGCGTATCGCAAAGCGGTGGCGTTCCGCGGTGCCGGCGCGTCGCGCGCGGCGGAGTTCGGCGCGGTCGCGGCGCTGATCCGTTCCGTCGGCTCGGCATCGCTGCGCACTCCGCACACCGGCTCGCTTCACTACGATCCGAAGCAACCGAAAATCCCGGCGGCCGCGATGACCGCCGAGGATGCGATGCTGATCGATCGGCTGATCAAACGCGGACAGAAGGTGCGGATGCATCTCGTCCTCACGCCGCGCGAACTGCCGGACGTGAAGTCGTTCAACGTCGTGGCGGAGATCAAGGGAAGCGAGCATCCGGAAGAGATCGTCGTGATCGGCGGTCATCTCGATTCATGGGATCTCGGTACGGGCGCGATCGACGATGGCTCCGGCGTGGCGATGGTGATGGAGACGATGCGTCTCATCAAACAGCTCGACATTCATCCGCGCCGCACGATCCGCTGCGTGCTGTTCATGAATGAAGAGAACGGGCTGCGCGGCGGGAAGCAGTATTTCGAGGATCACAAATCGGAGAAGCACATCGCGGCGATCGAGACCGACGCCGGCGCGGCCGCGCCAACCGGTTTCACGACGACGCTGAACGGCGATGCGCTTTCTGCAATGGATGCGCGGATGCAATCGTCGCTGTCCAAACTCGGCGCCGCGCGCTTCGAGACGTCGAAGGAGACCGGCGCCGATACGTCGTTCCTCGTCGCAGCGGGTGTGACCGGTTTCAGCCTGATCCCCGATCCGCTGCACTACTTCGACTATCACCACACACCGGCCGATACTCTGGACAAAGTGGATGCGCACGAACTCGCACTGGACTCCGCGGCAATCGCTGCACTCGCGGTGGCGATTGCTGACGGCGGGGTGTGATTTCGACAGGGGACGACGGGGGCGCCTCCGGCGGGCGGGCACGGCCCGCGGCGTTTGTTGGTCGACCTTGCGTACTAAATTGCGTTTTCGCGGCGCGGGGCCTTTGCCCTCCCGCCGGAGGCGCTAGAACCTGGCGCCTATGGCGATTCGCGCTTCGCCGTTGAGCAGGTCGGCTTTCGCGAATGTGGTGATGTCGCGGATCGGGATGGCGTAGCCGATGGTGATGCCGGCGTTGTTCTTCCTGTTGTCGTACTGATCGAGCAACGCGACGTTTAGCTCTCCATCTTTGAACGGCATGTCGAATTGCGCCCAGGCGTTTGCGCGGTTGCGCTGATCGACGAGACTCGACCAGGCGTAGTTGCCGCCTAGCGTGAGGTGACCGACGAGGCGATACGTTCCCTGCAGCAGAAGGGCGTCGTAGTCGTCGCGGTGAATGGCGTCGGCGCGGATGTAGCCTTCGTTGCCGAGTTGCTTTCCGTAGCCGGCGGTGAGCTCGTCGATCTCCGTTCCGTTGGACAACGCGTAGCGGCCGTAGCTGACGGTCACGCGCTGCGTTCCGTCTTCGCCGAGCTCGCGTATGACGCCAAGTCGTGGGCTGAGGGTGTTGGTGTTCTCGTCGCGGCGGACGCCGAGGTTGAAGGACCAGCGCGGGGTGAACGACCAGCGATCGTTGATGAAGAGCGCGTGTTTGTCGAATCCGGCGACGAGCTCGTGCGTCGCGATGACGTAGTGCGCTTTCGCGTTCAGCGTGTCGTCGCCGTTGTCGTCGCGCGTTGCGAGCGCTTCGATCGTGACGTCGTGCGGCAGCGTGGCGGTGTACTGGCCGGAAAGAAAATCGCGCGCGTCTTCGCTGTTGAAGTACGACGCGACGAGTGTTTGATTCGGCGTGAGCAGTCCGTTCGCTTTCGCCTGGAAGCGACGATCGTCCGATGCGGCGCGCGCGGCGCCGAAGAGCCAGAGCTTGTCTTCGATGGCGCGCCCGCCGAGCGTTCCTTCGAAGACGTTGCGCGGATGGCGATCGTTGTCGAAATCGGCGCGCAGCGAGCCGTGCAGTTCGTTGCTGCCGGACTTTGTAATCGTTGCGATCACGCCGCCGTCGAAGCGGCCGTACTCGGCGGAGATTCCGCCGTTGAGGATCGTCGTCTCATCGATCGCTTCGTCGACCGCGGCGCGCGAGAGCTCGTCGCGATTGATTCGCGCGCCGTCGACGAGCAGGAGATCGTCACGGCGAACGCC